>CANGOX010000118.1 GCA_947455605.1 Chitinophagaceae bacterium | reverse complement strand
ATGCCTGCTAAATTTTCGAAAAAAGGATATCGACCTGCCTTTGCTGCGTTCTTCCTTTTTTATTTTCTGGGTGATGTTGTTTGCCATGTCCATTGCTACGATGGTGATATTTGAGAACCGGATCGTTGAATTTGAACAGCGAAAACGTATCGCCGAAAAACTGGCTTTACAAACAGACCCTTCGGGCGAGAACCTGCTTAATATTGCTGCCACCAACCTCGATGATCCCTTTCTTGTTAATAATTTTCACCGCCTCTCCCGTAGCGAGTATTCTAATAAATTTATCAAAGACAGCCTGATCAACCAGAACTTCTCCGGCTATCTCAATAAATATGATACCCGCATCTATACTTTCGACAATTCTTTTCATCCATTGTTTAATGAAGATTCTGTTACCTATGCCACTTTAAAAACCATCATCCTTAACCAGGCCAAGCCTACGGTGATCCCTGAATTATATAGTTATGATAATTCGGTGGAGGGGTTCAGTTATATCTACCAGAAGCAGGTCAGGAACGGTGATGATACGATCGGCTATCTGTTTGTGACCGTAAAATCGAAACGGTATAAAAGTGAAGCACTCTATCCTGAGTTGTTTAACCAGGTGCAGGATATTGCTTCTGATCTGAATACCAATTATGCATATGCCGTATACAATAAGGGCCGCATCATTAACCATTTTAATACCTATGGGTTCCCCTCCCTATTAACCAAAGACCAGATCCCGCCATTTGAATTCTCTTTAAAACAAGTGGGTAATTTTAGTGAACTATGGTTCAACAGCGGTAATGGCAAACAGGTACTGGTAGTGAAAAGAAGCACGTGGCTGATGGAGTCAGTTACGCTGTTCGCGTATCTTTTCTGTTCTTTCTTAAGTATTATTCTCCTCTTTCATCTGGGTGGGTATGTGTTAAAGACAAGATTCCGCTGGAAAGAACTGAAACAGTTACTCCGATTGAATATCCGTGCACAGATTCAGGCAACCATTATTTTCCTGAGCGTATTCTCATTTATAGTGATCGGTATTGCCACGATCTCTTTTTTCATTATCCGCTTTCATAACAATAATGAAGAGCGCCTTTCAAAGTCCATTCAGGTAATGGCCAATGAAGTAAATAATAAAATGAATGCATTGTCGGCCTTTGACGATCTGCCCGATAATCTCGGAATCCGCACGGGGCTTGAGAAGACCATCGCCGAAATTTCTGATCTGCACAACGTAGATATCAATTATTATAACCTTTCTGGCAATCTGGTAATTTCCACACAGCCGTATATCTATAATAAACACCTGCTAAGTTCTTTGATGGAGCCCACTGCTTACAGGCAATTACAGGCTGGCCACAGCATCCGCTACCTGCAATCAGAGAAAGTTGGTTCACTGGAGTATCTGAGTATTTATGTGCCATTAACGGATGATGCGGGAAACAACTATGCCTATCTCAATATACCCTACCTCAATTCGCAAAATGAACTGAACCAGGAGATCTCGAGTTTTCTGGCCACACTGATCAACCTGAACGCTTTTATCTTTCTGGTGGCCGGCGCGATCGCTTTCTTCTTAACCAGTCGTATCACTGCCTCTTTCAGCCTAATTGGTAAAAAGATGCAGGAGATGAATCTGGGTAAGATCAATGAATCTATCAGCTGGAACCGGAATGATGAGATCGGTATGCTGGTTGATGAATACAATAAGATGGTAAAGAAACTGGAACATAGCGCCCAGGCATTGGCGCAAAGTGAAAGGGAAGGGGCATGGCGCGAAATGGCCCGGCAGGTGGCACACGAGATCAAGAACCCGCTTACGCCTATGAAACTGAGTATACAGTATCTGCAGAATGCAATACAGAAAGGCTCTCCTAATGTAAAAGAACTTTCCGCTAATATGGCAATTACGCTAATCGAACAGATCGACCAGTTATCAAAGATCGCCGGAGATTTTTCGCAGTTTGCCAATATCGGTAATGCAAGGATCGAACGCTTCGACAGTACAGAGATCATTTCATCACTGATCCGCTTATACAGTTCCAACCCTCGCATCCAGATCGAATGGTATAAAGAAGAAGGCAGTTACCAGGTGCTGGCCGATAAGGTCCAGATCAACCGCCTCTTCACCAATCTCCTGCAAAATGCAGTGGAAGCAGGTGAGGGTAAAGACGCGATCATTCATGTTACCATCCGCCAGAAAAATGAGAACGGACAGATCCTGATCTCACTGCAGGATGATTCAGGCGGTATACCCGAGAACATGAAGAGCAATATTTTCACTCCCAATTTTACAACCAAATCATCCGGTACCGGTTTGGGATTGGCCATCTGTAAGGGAATTGTTGAACAGGCCAATGGACAGATCTGGTTTGAGTCGGAGGAAAGAGTAGGTACTACGTTCTTTATTAAATTTCCGCTCGCATAAGGAATAATGATTGAATGATAGATTGAGTGAATGAGTGAATGAGTGATTGAGTGAATGGAAGAAGATTCCAACACCCGGCAACCAACCGCGCCTTTGCGCCTTTGCGTGCAAATATTTCTCGCAAAGGCGCAGAGGCGCAGTTTTTAGCGGACTATTTTCTTTTGGCTTGTTGTATTCTAAGGAAGGCTTCAAATTCGGAGAGGGAGAAACTGCTGAGGTTCTTTTCTTTGGTTAATCCCGCTTTTTGCGCTACCAATACACCGTAACGGCAATCATCGTATCCATCGATCGCATGCGCATCAGGATCTATTGAAATGAGTACATTCTTTTCTAACGCCAGTTCAATCCAGCGCCAGTCAATATCCAACCGTCTTGGGTGGGCATTCAGCTCAATCACCACATTATTATCGGCACAAGCTTCAATGATCCTTTTATGATCTACCGGATATCCATTTCTGCTGAGCAAAAGGCGGCCTGTCATATGGCCCAAAATACTGGTAAAAGGGTTTTCGATCGCGTTGAGCAGGCGCATCATGGCTTTTTCTTCGGGCATTTTCAGGTTGGAGTGAACTGAGGCGATCACCAGATCAAAGCTGGCCAATACTTCCATACTGTAATCCAGACTGCCATCATTCAGTATATCACTCTCAATACTCTTGAAGATTCTAAAAGGGGTCAATTTGGCGTTCAACTCGTTCACCTGGGCATGCTGGGCCCTGATCCTTTCTTCAGAAAGGCCGTTGGCATAGAAAGCAGTCTTGGAGTGATCGCTGATCACCAGGTATTCCAGCCCTTTTTCTATGGCAGCTTTGGCCATCTGCTCCAGGGTATGCACCCCGTCGCTCCAGTTACTATGGCTATGGATGATACCTTTGATATCTTCCGGCTGGATCACTTCTGTCAGTTTTCCTGCTTTTGCCCATGTAATGATCTCTGCTTTTTCTCTTTGAAAAGAGGGGATGAATTGACTGTTAACTGATGTAAAAATGTCTTCTTCGGATGTATATTCCTTGTCAGCTTTCCATCCGCTCTGTTCATTCCAGGCCGATAAAAACTCTTCGCTACAGGCTGTTTGAAATTGCTTGCTGATGAAATTTGCCGGATCAGTGCAATAAAAACCAAGTGTTACATTTTCTTTTCCTTTCAATGAAAGATATCCTTCCTCCTCGGTTACCACTTCAAATTCATTGGGTATAAAAAAAGATTTGAGTTGATCGATTGAAGCTGTTGATACCCATTCTATTTTATGGATCACTTCCATCTGTCTTTTGAATTCACCGGTGATCGCAAACCGGTTTTGAGGAAAACTTTCCTGCAGTTTTACTTCAACTGTTTCGGCAAAGGATTCCATCTGCTGGTATAAATAACTTCCCGACGATCTGAAATAAAATTCGATCGCTTCCTTGATGTTTTTTTGTGTCTTTTCTCCAAACCCTTTATAGAGCGTTAAGCGGTTTTCATTGCAGGCATAGAGTAGTTCACCCAGGGATTCTATTTCCAATTCTTTCCAGATGGTGGAGATCTTTTTTGGGCCAATTCCCTTAATTCCGAGCATATCGAGGATGCCGGGAGGGGTTTTGGCCAGGTACTCAGTCAACGCAGAAAGTTGCCCGGTTTCGATCTGTTCCACTATTTTCTTACCGATCGCATCACCAATTCCTCTGAGAGAAAATATCTTATCGGCTGTTAATTCTGAGAGAGGTGTGGGGAGTCTGTCAATGGTAAATGCAGCTGATGCATAAGACTTTGCTTTAAAAGAATTATCGCCATGGATATCCATCAACTTAGATAAGAGTGAAAAATTCTCGGCTATTGCGTAGTTGTCCATAATCCTTGCTGGTATTGAGTTCTGAAAGATAGTAAAATAAAAAAGTCCCGGAAAATTCCGGGACTTTAAATCTATTTCTGCTTGAGAAATTAGAAGACTACTTCTTTTTTGCAGCTTTCTTAGCGGCTTTTTTAGGAGCAGCTTTTTTTGCAGCTTTTTTAGGAGCAGCTTTCTTTGCAGCTTTTTTAGGAGCGGCTTTCTTTGCAGCTTTTTTAGGAGCAGCTTTCTTAGCGGCTTTTTTTGCAGTTGCCATGTTTTTGTAGATTTAATGGTTAGTTAATACCTTAAAAGTAGAAACTTATTTGGAACTACAAAAAAATATTTTTAGGCAGTCACTTCCACGGGGCTGATCGAGATAGTGGTTTTGTCGTTTCTACCTTTCTTATATTCAACAACTCCATCAGTTAAAGCGAACAAAGTGAAGTCTGTTCCAACTCCAACATTCTTACCAGGATGGTAAACTGTTCCTCTCTGACGAACGATGATATTACCTGCAAAAGCGGGTTGACCACCATATATTTTTACGCCTAAACGTTTGCTTTGTGAATCACGGCCGTTCTTTACGGAACCTTCACCTTTTTTGTGTGCCATAGTGTTTTGTTTTAAAAACCAAACCAACTGTCGGAACAAAATTCAGACAGACCATTCAGTCGTTAGCGCTTACTAAGCGATACTTTCAATTTTAATTCTTGTATAGTGGGTTCTGTGACCATGCTTCTTTTTGAAGCCTTTTCTCCTTTTCATTTTAAAGGCGATCACTTTGTCTCCCTGAACTAAGTCGCTGATAATTTCTGCTTTCACAACTGCCTTTACAGCACTGCCCACAGAAATCGTTCCGCTGTTGTCAACTAACAACACTTCGCTGAACTCGACTTTGTCTCCGGTTTTACCTGACAGGTGTGGCACATACAGGTTTTGACCTTCCTGTACTTTAAACTGCTGACCTGCGATTTTTACAACTGCTAACATAGCTACCAAAATTAGGACGGCAAAGGTAAGGTTTCATAGGGGAAATAAGCAAACATTTTTCAAATAAATCTTGTCCCCACAGGTGGAAAAGCTGTTTAGGGTTTGGTCCCGGCTGAGCCGGGAGGGGTTTGGAGTTGTTTTTTGAAGTTTTTTTTAGTTAAATATCCGCTTTAGACCCAAACTCCAAACTCCAAACCCCAAACTTCCTCTATTTTTGACCCCTTTAACGATCCTGGTACTATGAATCTGAAATCCCTTTTGGCAAAGCCATTTGCCAATTACATATATAATAAGACCCAAAAAGGCATGCAAACAGCGCTTCCCGACCAGGAAGCCATCCTCAAATCACTGCTTAAGACCGGAAAATCAACTGTTTTTGGAAAAGATCACCGGCTGGAAGCCGTTACGGACCATGCCGGATTTGCTCAGGCGGTGCCGATAAGGGATTATGAGCAGCTCAAACCTTATATCAACCAGGTTAAAGAGGGCAAGCATAATGTGCTCTGGAAGGGACTGCCTATCTATTTTGCCAAGACCAGCGGTACCACCAGTGGCGTAAAATACATACCGATTACCAAAGAATCCATCAGTAATCATATAGATACGGCACGTAATGCCCTGCTTTGCTATATGGCAGAAACCGGTAATTCGGCCTTTGCCAACGGGAAAATGATCTTTTTAAGCGGCTCCCCCGAGTTGGAAAGGATCGGAAACGTGCCTACAGGAAGACTAAGCGGAATTGTGAACCACCATATTCCCAGTTATCTCAGGTCGAACCAGCTGCCCAGTTATGAGACCAATTGTATAGAGGACTGGGAAACCAAGCTTGACAGGATCGTGGAAGAGACCATTGCGAGAGATATGACCCTGATCAGCGGGATCCCGCCATGGATGCAGATGTATTTTGACAGGCTGATGGAGAAAACGGGGAAGAAGGTGGGCGACATTTTCCCTCATTTTAGTGTTATGGTTCAGGGCGGGGTCAATTTTGAGCCCTATAAAGCCCGTTTATTGGAAAGTATTGGCCGAAAAGTAGATTCAATTGAGCTGTTTCCGGCCAGTGAAGGTTTTTTTGCCTTTCAGGATTCACAGCAGGCTGAGGGCCTTTTATTAAATACCCATAGCGGCATTTATTATGAATTTGTACCGGCCGGTGAGATCTTCTCTGAAAATCCGACCCGTTTGAGCCTGAAAGACGTGAAACTTGGCGAGAACTATGCCTTGATCATTAATAGTAATGCCGGATTGTGGGGTTATAATATAGGTGATACGGTAAAGTTTGTAAGCCTGGATCCCTATCGTTTGGTGGTGAGTGGCAGGATCAAACATTTTATCTCGGCATTTGGGGAGCACGTGATTGGCGAAGAAGTGGAATATGCCTTATTACAGGCTGCCAATGAAGAGGGCGTAAAGATCACCGAATTTACCGTGGCACCCATGGTAGAGCAAGGCAAGGGTAAGAGCTACCACGAATGGTTCATCGAATTTGAGCAGGAACCGGCCAATCTGGAAGCTCTCCGCTTAAAAGCGGATACTTATCTCAGAAAGAAGAATGTGTATTATGATGACCTGATCAGTGGCAATATATTAATGCCTTTGCAGATCAGACAGATAAGAAAGAATGGATTTATTGATTATATGAAGTCGGTAGGCAAACTCGGCGGACAGAATAAAGTGCCGAGGTTGAGTAATGACAGGGTAGTGGCGGAAGGGTTGAGGGAGTTTCTGAACTGATTTTGGAATTTTGGAATTGGGAAATTTTGAAATTTTCTTCAATTCCAAAATTGCAGATTTCAAAATTCCAAAATCCTACTTCGCCGCGAATAACGTAATTTGTAGAAATAAGCTAAATACTATAAGAAAAACAGATGGGTCAGAAACGTATCGCCATATTCGGTTCAACAGGTTCTATCGGAACGCAGGCATTGGATGTAATTGCTGCCAACCCTGATCTGTTCTCTGCAGAGATCTTAACGGCTCAGAGCAATGATGTGCTATTGATAGAACAGGCACTTAAATTCAATCCGAATACGGTGGTGATCGGTGATGAACGGAAATATGCCGCGGTTAAGGAAGGATTGAAACATACCGATATCAAAGTATTTGCGGGAGAAAAAGCCATTCATGAAGTGGCATCACTGGATTGTTATGATATGATGCTGGCGGCTATTGTAGGCTATGCGGGCTTAAAACCTACTTTGCGTGCCATTGAATTGGGCAAAGCGATCGCTCTGGCCAATAAAGAAACGTTAGTAGTGGCCGGAGATATCATTATGCGTAAGGCAATGGAAAAACGGATCCCTATTATTCCGGTGGATAGTGAGCATTCGGCTATTTTTCAATGTCTGGTAGGCGAGGGAAGAAATAAAATAGAGAAGATCATTCTAACGGCAAGCGGTGGTCCCTTTCTGGGAAAGAAACCGAACTTTCTGGTGAATGTTAAGAAGGATCATGCCTTACAGCATCCTAACTGGAGCATGGGTGCCAAGATCACGATCGATTCGGCTACACTGATGAATAAGGGGCTGGAAATGATCGAAGCCAAATGGTTGTTCAATCTTAATTACGACCAGATTCAGGTAATGGTGCATCCGCAAAGTATCATTCATAGTATGGTACAGTTTGAGGATGGAAGTATCAAAGCGCAGATGGGTATGCCGGATATGAAACTGCCTATCCAGTACGCGTTGGCATTCCCTAACCGGATCCCCAACGATTTTCCACGCTATGATTTCAAAAAGCCGGGAACCTTAACTTTTGAAGAACCCGATATCAAAACCTTCCGCAACCTGGCTTTGGCCATGGAAGCGATGCGGCAGGGTGGTAATATGCCCTGTATCCTCAATGCGGCCAATGAAATAGCCGTGTATGCTTTTCTCCGCAACCGGATCGGTTTTCTGGATATGACGGAAGTGGTAGAGCAGACCATGCAAAAGATACCCTTTCTCGAAACACCTACTTTGGAAGAGTATTTTGAAACCGATGGAGAGGCACGTAACTTCGCCGCTTCGCTGATTCACATGTAAATTATCAATCAATCACAGCAATTATTCAATAAATACCCTTTGGGGCAGATGAGTATGAGTTTATTAGCAATCGACTGGGTTAGTGTAGGTGTAAAAGCCGGACAATTCATTTTATCCTTTTCCATATTAGTAGTACTGCATGAGCTGGGGCATTTTTTACCGGCCCGCTGGTTCAAATGCCGGGTAGAGAAATTCTACCTGTTCTTTAATCCATGGTTCAGTTTGTGGAAGACAAAGAAAGGAGAAACAGAATACGGTATTGGCTGGGTACCCTTTGGTGGTTTTGTAAAGATCGCCGGCATGATCGATGAGAGCATGGATAAGGAGCAGATGAAACAACCGGCACAACCCTGGGAGTTCCGCGCCAAACCGGCCTGGCAGCGTTTGATCATTATGTGCGGTGGGGTGATCGTGAATATTATTCTGGCCATCGTTATTTTCATTGGCATCACCTGGGTATGGGGAGAAGAGAACCTGCCGGTGAAGAATATGAAATATGGTGTGTATACTGATTCGCTGGCACAAAGCATGGGGATCAAAGACGGTGATAATATCATAGCGATTGATGGAAGAACGATTGAAAATTTTGGAACACTGGAATCAGAGATCGTTCTAAAAGAAGCCAAAAAATTACAGGTAACGAGAGACGGAAAAACCATCGAACTGGATATTCCGGAAGGATTTTTGAAAAAGATCATCAAGAATAAAAAATTCAGTGGTCTTGTTTACCCGCGTGTACCGGCAGTGGTAGATTCTGTGACCAAGAATGCAAAATTCTTTGAAGGAAAATTACAGAAAGGAGACAGGCTGATCGCAGTAAACGGACATTACTTTGAATACCATAATGAATTTGTGAAATGGAAAAAGCAATACATGGATTCGGTAGTTGACCTGAAAGTATTGCGGGGCACTGATACAGTGAATGTGAAATTCCTGATCAACAGCAAAGCGGTAAGTTTTATTTTTGTACAGCCTTCTGATCTGTTAGGCACGGTAGTAAAAAACTATACACTGATGGAATCCATTCCAATCGGCTTTAACCGTTGCTGGCAAACCCTGAACCGTTATATTACAGGACTGAAGCAACTCTTCACCGGTAAAGTAGCCGCCAGCGATTCATTGGGTAGTGTGATCAGTATTGGTAATACCTTCCCGGGTGTATGGGATTGGGAAAAATTCTGGACCTTAACCGGCATCTTCTCCATTATCCTCGCCTTCATGAATATATTGCCGATCCCTGCATTAGACGGAGGGCATGCCTTATTCACTTTATATGAAATGATCACCGGCAGAAAACCCGGCGATAAATTCATGGAATACGCGCAGATGGCGGGAATGATATTGTTGTTAGGATTGATGGCGTATGCGTTGGGACTTGATTTTTGGAGATTATTTAAATAGTTTGGAGTTTGGGGTTTGAGGTTTGGGGTTGTTTTGGGTTTATAGTTAGTTGTTTATTAGGTATTAATACCTGATTTTAGGTTTTTTTGGTGAAGTAGTTTTGTGAGAAATATATCTCATGGCTACAATTACAAAACTGGAAGAACTTGAAATATGGCAATTGTCGAGGAAGTATGCGAAAGAGATCAATCAATTACTCGCAACAGAGCCATTTGCTTATGAATATGGTTTGAGACAGCAAATGAAGAATGCTTCGGGTTCCATAATGGACAATATTGCGGAAGGATTTGGTAGAGGAAGCAAGCATGAGTTTGTAAACCATCTGACTATTGCCAAAGGTTCTGCTGAAGAAACAAGATCACAATTATTCAGATGTTTGGATACGGGATTGATGGATGTACCAAAGCACAAGGATTTATCAGACCAAGTGGAAACACTTGTAAGAAAAACAGCGTCACTTATTCATTATCTGAATAATGTGCCGATAAAAGGACAGAAATTTAAAGATCGTATATAGAGTATGGGGATGTGTTTGAGAGGAGTTTAATGAAATAAACGCCAAACCTCAAACACCAAACCCCAAACCTAATGCTGGGGTCGTATTGGTTTTGACAGCATAGGTTGCGGTTGGTGTAAGCATGCAGTGCGTTGCGTGGTCAGCACTTTAATCTGAATGCGAAAACTTCAAATGGCAATACACAGTATGCCATGGCTGCTTAATCAGTGATTAAGTAACCATTCGGGCCGCGGCTAAGGTTCGCCTGTTACCTCTTGCTGCCGCCGACTTAAAACAAAAGAGGATGCTGCGATCAAAGGCTGTGATGATCGCTTAAGACTATTCAGCTAAGCGTTGGGTTGGTTTGTTCATTTCCTGCCCGGTGCCGACAAATAATAATGAAATAAGCATGTAGAAAGCCAATGGTAGCGATGTTTGGACAGGGGTTCGACTCCCCTCGACTCCACAGATGGGCCTTCGGGCAGAGAAGATTAAGCGCTCGGACGCCATAAATGGGCGTCCTCGCTTAGCCTTCCACCACACATCTCTCTCAATCATTTATTAGGAAGACGCAGCGCTATCAAGGCTTTTATAAGTGTGTCATTAATAT
>CANGOX010000117.1 GCA_947455605.1 Chitinophagaceae bacterium | reverse complement strand
GAAATTCACGGATGCCTGTATGAATGATGATACCCGCACATTAATGAAAGAGATCGCAGAGATCAATTTAGCGTACCAGCATAAACCTTTCAATTCCGATACCACTCATCATCAGAAATTCCTGAAGAGTTATTTTGAGAAGACCACCCTGTTAAAAGAAAAAAATCCGTATCTCGATCTGGAAAAAGAATTGAGTTATTTTTCAGAAAATCAGTAAGCGATGATTCCTGCTCATGAATTATCCGCCAAACAAAACTGCGCCCTTGCGTCTTTGTGAAAAAATTTATATGCAGAGGCTCAAAGAAGTAGTAAAGATTTATTAATGTATCCTGTCGCCGCGAACTTCCATTTCATCCATCACCCCCTTTTCATACACCAGCCATTCTTTCCAACGTTTTCTCACAACTTTTTTATCTAAATACGTCTCTGCCAGTTCAATAAACAAAGTGTAATGCCCTGCTTCACTCTCCATAAACCGACGGTAAAAATTACGCAGATAAGTATCATTCAGCCCCTCACTCAGTCTTTTGAACCGCTCACAACTCCTGGCTTCGATCAGGGCCATGGTTAGCAGATGGTCTAATAAGCGGTCTTCCGGGCTGCCCCCTTTTTTTTGAAATTCGATCAGCTTATTCACATATTCATCCTTACGCTGTTTGCCCAGTTTCAGTTTTCTTTTTTTCAGCTCATTCAGTACCAGCCTGAAATGCCCCCATTCCTCTGCCACGATCGGCGCCAGCGAATACACCAGTTTCTCCTTATCAGAATACCGTTGTATCAAGGTAATGCAGGTAGTAGCCGCTTTCTGCTCGCAATACGCATGATCCGTCAGTATCGCTTCCAGCGAGATCCCCGCCAGGTCTACCCAACGAGGGTCTGAAGGAAGATGGAGACCGAGGATGTTTTTGGTATGTTCGGAGAGATCCATTTTTTGGTTGGGGTTTAGCGCTTGGGGTTAGGGGTTGTTTTCTTGTTTCTTGATTATTCTTTCAGTTACAAATATCTGCTACAATCCTTTAGTTTTGACACATGTATCCGGATGATTTTTTACATAAGAAACTGAACGAGCGAAAAGACAACCATTCTTTCCGTGAACTAAGATTTCCTGATGGAAAGATCGACTTCTGCTCCAACGACTACCTCGGAATCGTAAAAAACGCCAGACTCCAGACTCCAGACTCCAGACTCCAGACGGGTTCTACCGGCTCCCGCCTACTTTCCGGCAATTACCCCTTAATTGAAGAAGTAGAAAAGCAGATCTCTTCTTTTCATCAATCAGAAGCAGCACTCATCTTTAATTCGGGTTATGATGCCAATCTGGGCTTGCTGTCTGCTGTGCCACAGAAAGGGGATACGGTAGTCTACGATCATCTCTGCCATGCTTCCATCCGCGATGGGATCCGTTTGTCTTTTGCTCAGGCATTTTCCTTTGCCCATAACGACCTGCACGACTTGCAAAAAAAACTTGCCCACACAACCGGTACGGTCTTTATTGTAACGGAATCTGTGTTTAGTATGGATGGAGATCTTTGTCCAATGGATGAAATGGTGGCCATAGCTGAAAAATTCAAAGCTCACCTGATCATTGATGAAGCCCACGCCACCGGTGTGATAGGAGAGAAAGGAGAGGGGCTGGTACAGCATTTACAATTGCAGGGAAAAGTATTTGCCCGGATACACACATTTGGGAAAGCCTGTGGTTGTCATGGTGCCGTGGTATTGGGTTCGCAGATGTTGCGCGATTACCTGGTGAATTTTGCACGGAGTCTGGTGTTCTCCACTTCTTTGCCCGAACATAGTGTAGCTATGATCAAAAGCAGTTATGAAATCTTTCCAGGAATGAAAGCAGAACGGCTTCATCTGCAACAACTCATTCAGCAATTTCAAATGGCCCCTATCCGGTTTGAAAAACTAATATCCAATACACCTATCCAGATCGTGATCATACCGGGTAACGGGGAAGTGAAAAAAATAGCAGCAGCATTGCAGCAACAGAATCTAGACGTTCGGGCCATTCTTTATCCTACAGTTCCCAAAGGAAAAGAACGTTTACGGATCGTGTTGCATGCATTTAATAAGATGGAAGAAGTGAATACGCTGTTACAATTACTCCAATAAGTTTTATTAAAAATGAATCTTTATAAAATGAAAACATTGTACTTTTTAGCCATATTGTCATTTTGGACATCTCGAAATATTTTTGCACAGTCCAGGAAAATAATTGACGTACATTTTCATACACGTTCTGCTGGTGACTATGGGCCAGTCCCACCGCTAAATCCAATAACTGGTAAATCCCCCAAAGCTGGTACCAACGAAGAAATATATAATACCAATAGTGCACTTCTGAAAAAGTACAATGTTGTAAAGGCTATATGTTCAGGAACATTATCCCGGAATACTGATTTTATTTCAAAAGATCCAACCAGATTTATTAGTTCATTAGAATTCCCCGATCATCAAAATAATTCTCTGCCTGACACCACTTTATTTAAAAAACTTTTCCAGGAAAGACGATTTTTCATCTTTGGTGAATTAGGCCTCCAGTATGAGGGAAAAACCTTAAGTGAACCGGCCTTTGAACCTTATTTGAGTATCTGCGAGAGGCTTGGAATTCCCGTAGCTGTTCATACAGGGGAAGCTGCTCCTGAAACTCCTTATAATTGTTGTCCTGATTTTACCATAGATGCAGGCAGACCGTTACACCTGGAATCAGTGCTTAAAAAACATCCAATGCTCAAGCTGCAGATGATGCATATGGGATACCCTTTTTTAGAGGAGACAAAGGCAATATTGAATGTTTACCCTCAGGTTTATGTTGATATTTCCGCTATTGATTGGTTGGTGCCCAAAGAAGAATTTTATAACTATTTAAAATCATTAATGATTGCCGGATTTGGTAAACGAATCATGTACGGATCAGATCAAATGATTTGGTCTGAAGCAATTTCTCTATCTATAAAAACATTAGAAAATGCACCGTTTTTGAATGAGAAACAGAAAGAAGATATATTCTATAATAATGCTGTTCGATTTTTTGGCATCAAGTGAACTTCTAAAGTAAACAACACTTAACAGTAACAAGGGTCTACCCTTAGCTTCTGTTAACATCATCAAAAATCCTGGCAATTTTTCCTGCGCTAATAAAATTGGCTAGTCAGTATTATATATCAGCAGCTTTTGTATCTTTAGTTCAGTGGCGGTTAGCCCGGGGCTACGGAATATCATACCCCAACCGCTTAAAGCCCTGACCGTTATCGGCAACCTTGCGTGAAACAGCATAAAATTCAAAACGACATTTATGAAAGACAAATCAATAAAAGTCATCGTAGTTATCGGTGCTGGTTCAATCGGACAAGCAATTGCAAGGCGAGTAGGCACAGGAAAACACATTCTACTTGCAGACCTTCGCCAAGAAAATGCAGACTCCGCGGCAAAAGTTTTGAGTGAAGCAGGATTTGACGTAAGTAGTTTGGTTGTTGATGTTTCATCAAGACAATCGGTTACTTCTCTAGTTGAAAAGGCAACAAAAATCGGCGACATACATGGACTTATTCATGCCGCCGGAGTATCTCCATCACAAGCATTACCTGAAACAATACTGAAAGTTGACTTATACGGAACAGCGTTGGTGCTTGAACTATTTGGAAACGTTATATCGGAAGGAGGCTCTGGAGTTGTAATCGCTTCTCAATCAGGATATCGTTTAGCACCTTTATCCATTGAACAAAACAATGCACTCGCCACGACACCGACTGAGCAGTTATTAGCTCTTGACTTTCTACAACCAGACAAAGTAAAAGACAGTCTTCATGCCTATCAACTTTCAAAACGAGCCAATTCACTTCGTGTAATGGCAGAAGCTGTACGTTGGGGAAAAAATAGTGCAAGAATAAACACCATCAGCCCGGGAATTATAATTACGCCACTTGCCAAAGATGAATTAAGTGGACCTCGAGGAGAAGGATACCAAAGAATGATAAACATAAGTGCAGTTGGACGAGCAGGTACACCAGATGAAGTTGGAAATGTTGGTGCACTATTGATGGGGCAAGACGGAGCATTCATAACAGGCAGCGACTTTCTTATGGACGGAGGAGTTACAGCAGCATATTGGTATGGTGACCTCGCTCCGAAACAATAAGTTGTGCCGCAAACATTGCATTGCAGCGATTATGATTGAGGAATAACTTTCTTCAACCTCATCAAAATCCCGGCATCAGTTCTGCCGGAGGGAATTCTGAGCAGCAGTAAAAAATATCATGATCTTTTGTAACTTCATTCAGCGACAGATAGCCTTGGGCGACGGAATATTATTCCCCAACCGTTTCAAAGCTTGGACGTTGTGCGTCATGCTAGCAACACCCTAATAATTTGATCACCCAAACCCCAAAAAAATGATAAAGATCACTTTATTCGCATCGATCCTTTTACTTAACATTTCATTACTATTTAGCTGCAACACTGCTGAAAATTCAAAAATTTCAGCAGGAAAAGAAACAAAACTGACACAAACTGACACAGCTGAGTATTTCAACTTACGACCAAAGTTGGAAAAAGACTATGGCTATTCACATGCTGTAAAAATAGGTGATGACCTTAAAATTTCCGGAGCAGTAAGTATGAATGATTCAGGGATAATAGTTGCTCCTGGCAACATGGAACAACAGATGAAAAATTGCTATAGCGATCTAGAAAAAATCTTACATCATTATGGCTACACTTTTGACGACGTAGTGGCAGAAAACGTTTATACTACCAATATGGCGGAGTTTATCAAAGTATCGGGCTTTCGCAATTCTATTTATAAAAAACAATTCCCAACAGGCACGTGGCTCGAAGTAAAGGGGTTGGCAGTATCAGGACAACTTATTGAAATTGATATGGAAGCTCATAAAGTAAAATAATAAAATGCACGAATGCACAACAACGGCTTCAATCAATTGGGGCTGAACAGAATAGCGGCTTTCAACTGCAATATACTCCCTGGCTTCAGCTCCAGGGCAACCGGTATTGCACGGTCGAAATAATATTTACCGGGCTTTTGCATCTTTATTAAGTCCCTGATTAGTTTGGATAGACCAGTTTGTTATTTTCATTTTAAAAATCAAACCTAAACAACCCTATAAATAAAACTATATGAGAAAAATCTATTCTTTTATGCACATATCGCTAGATGGTTTTGTGGCAGGACCAAATGGAGAAATGGACTGGATCAAAGTAGACCAGGAGATCTTTGATCATGTTGGTAAGCGGATCAGCGAGAGCGATACAGCATTGTATGGACGGGTAACCTATGAGATGATGCAAAATTACTGGCCCGAAGCAGGCTCCCAACCTGGCGCCAGTAAGCATGACATAGAACATTCAAAATGGTATCTGCAGGCTCATAAAATTGTTTTATCAAAAAACCTGAAAGGCGAGGGGTTGACGAATACAACCATTATCAGCAAAAACCTTTCGGAGAGGATCAATGAAATAAAGCAATCGGAGGGGGGCGGCGGTAAAGAGATCCTGCTTTTTGGTAGTCCGAGGGCAACCCATTCACTGATTCAGGAAAACTTAATTGACGGTTATTGGCTATTTGTGAATCCGGTAATTCTTGGGCTAGGCATTCCTTTATTTGTAGACATCAATGAAAAGATAAAACTTAATCTATTGGATACAAAGCAATTTAGCTGTGGGGTAACTGCACTTAATTATATAGTACACAGATCCTAACAACGAATGCTAGATGCGTAAATCAAGTTTTTTTATGACTATGTGCACATGAAATTTCATTTGCACAATTTAAACTGAACGATACTTTTTTTTGTAAGAGTTGAACTTCAAAAAAGACGGATGTAAATTATCAGTTAATGGCGGAAGTTGAAAAATGAAAGGAATTTCATTACTCGTGGATACCTGTAAAAATCAGAATTCGACGAACTTGAATTTGATAAGATCGATTATACAAAAATGTTTCAATGCATCAGATCGTGAATGTAGAAATCATAACCAGTCCATTGAATTTGGATATCTACGGATTTTCAGGAACCGCCATCAATCAAGACTATGCCGGAACAGCTTTTAAATTAATGGACAGGATGTGGCAGATGGTCAGATCGAAAAATCTGAAAAATAACGGGCGTAATATTTGGGTGTACGAACCGGATCAACGCATTTTCGCAGGAGTGGAATTGAATGAAATTCCCGATCAGGATACAGGGTTGCAATATACGCGAATTACTTTAGTGAAATATGCTTACTACAAGCATATTGGTCCATATCATTTAATAAAGCAGGCCGGACAGAATATGAAAGACGAACTAAAACGGAAAGGCTATGAAACAATCTTGCCCTATATTGAGATCTACGGACACTGGACAAATGATGAAACGAAGCTTGAGACCGAATTGCTCATGTGTTTACAATGAGTTAGTTGGAACAGGTCGTTTGGGAGTGGATGACCATCAACCGTAAATTTGTGTCTTTTAGAATAACAATTAAAATGGAAAAGAACAGAGTATATAGAATTCTTTTTTCGACCGTATACCCGTTGTATATAAAAAAAGCGGAAAGAAAAGGGCGAACCATAGAGGAAGTGGATACCATTATTTTTTGGTTAACGGGTTATAACAAACAAACATTACAAAAGCAGATTGATGCAAAAAATGATTTTGAAGCATTTTTTGATCAGGCACCGGCCCTAAATCCGAATGTTTCAAAAATTACCGGTGTGATCTGCGGATACAGGGTAGAAGAGATCGAAGACAAACTGATCCAAAAAATGCGTTATTTAGATAAATTAATTGACGAACTGGCGAAAGGGAGGAAAATGGAGAAGATCCTGAGAAGTTAACGGAGCTTTGATTACTTGCCATTTATATACCACTTACATGACAACAGACATATATAAGCTGACCATTCATATGGTATCGAGTCTTGATGGCATGATTGCAAAAAAAGACAACAGCGTTTCATGGTTTGATACATCGGACAGCTATGAACAAGGCGTGTCCGGAGAAGACACGGAAGCGTTTCTGAAAAAGATTGATTGTTATGTAATGGGGGCACATACTTACGAGCATGCCCTGGAACTTTCAAAATCCTATGGGTGGGCATATGGAGATATACCAACTGTTGTAGTAACCCACCGAGCACTTCCTTTAGAGCGACCGAATATTGAATTGTATTCAGGCGATCTGTATACTTTGGTGAATGAAAGGCTAAAGCCGAGGTATAGAAATGTCTGGATGGCCGGCGGTGCCATGCTGGCCAATGATTTTATCCATTTACAGCTGGCCGATGAAATCAGGGTGTCTGTTTTGCCCATCATTTTGGGTGAAGGAGTTTCTTTTTTTGATCATATCGGGAAGGAACAGGCATTACACCTGAAAGATGTAATCGCTTATAAGAATGGGATGGTGGAGCTATGCTATGAGATAATCAAAGCATAAGAATCCGGGATCCCGATAGAGGCATATCGAGCATTTTGAATGCCAGCCCAACCATAGACAATAGAATTTGCACGCAGATACAAATATTTGACCTCCTTTTGTAACTTTATTCATAATGATGAAATAAACAAGCACATCATTAAATGATTGCGAACCCCAAACGTTTACTTTAAATAAAAACAATAATGGCAGCGAATACCATTACGGTTCAGGCAACCGTTGCAGCAGACAAAAAAAAAGTATGGGACTTTTACACGAACCCCGAACACATTACAAAATGGAATTTTGCAGACCCTAGCTGGCATTGTCCATCCGCTGAAAATGATCTGAGGATCGGCGGAACCTATTGTGCGAGAATGGAAGCAAAGGATGGCAGCTTTGGTTTTAACTTTGAAGCAGTCTACACCGATTTGATCATCGGGGAACATTTCACCTATGAATTTGGCGGCAGAAAGGCAACCGTAATACTATCAGACTTAAACGGCCAAACAGAGATTGCCGTAACATTTGATCCTGAAGAAGTGAATCCAGTTGAAATGCAAAGAGCAGGATGGCAGTCGATCCTGAATAATTTTAAAAACTACACGGAAACTAATTAAGGGCGTATGCTCATAATTTATGCTGTTAAATGTGCAACAGGTTTCTATGTTTAACAAACCTGAAAACTAAATACCTTTATCTGATAAACGCAGTTAATGCATCATCCCTATATAGAGGACATATTATTCGACAAGGTCAATTTTACCGAAAAGCCCTTAACCTGTGGAGATTATGAAGGATGCGATTTTGTGAATTGTGATCTGTCCAATTCCGATCTTTCAGGATGTCATTTTACGGATTGCCGTTTTACGGGTTGTAATATGGGGATGGCCAAATTGATGAAGACGAGTTTTAATGACGTTAAATTTAAAGATTGCAAATTGCTCGGACTTCGTTTTGATGATTGCAATGCCACTTTGTTTTCTGCATCATTTGAAAATTGTCAATTAGATCTTTCTTCTTTTTATAAACTCAAATTGAAGAAGACCCTCTTCGTAAAATGCAAACTCCACGAAACTGATTTTACCGAAGCAGATCTTACTTCGGCTTTGTTTACTGAATCTGATCTTACCCGGGCTATCTTCGAAAATACGATCCTTGAAAAAACAGATCTGCGCACAGCGTTTAATTTCTCCATCGATCCATCCCGGAACAAGGTTAAGAAAGCAAAATTTTCCGCAAGTGGACTGTCTGGCCTTTTAGACAGATTTGATCTTGATATTGAATCATAGGTTATCCTGTTCACATCTACAATCAAAGGTTCATTGCTACTCAAAAACCGCACCTTGGCGCCTTTGCGTGCTAATAATCTAGCCATTGCGCAAAGGCGCGGTTTTAGGAGGGAATCCAAAAACATTACCTTTGCCCATGCTTCAGAAAGAAATCATTGCACAAACACTGTCACAGTTCGGGATCACAGCTTTAAACCCCATGCAGGAATCCGCTTCCGCAGCCATCCTTGCCGATGCGGAAGTATTGCTGCTATCACCCACCGGTTCCGGTAAAACATTAGGGTTTCTGTTACCCGTTTGGCAATTAATGAAAGCTGATGAAAAAAGGGTACAATGCCTCATTCTCACCCCATCAAGAGAACTGGCCATTCAGATTGAACAGGTTTGGAAAAAAATGGCCACCGGTTTTAAAGTAAGCTGTTGTTATGGCGGACATGATATGCAAACAGAGATCCAGAATTTAACGGAACCCCCTGCCTTGCTTATCGGAACCCCCGGACGTATTGCCGATCATATCAAGCGGGCTACTTTTTCAAGAGAAGCAGTGATTACATTGATACTTGATGAATTTGATAAATCATTGGCGCTCGGTTTTGAAGAAGATATGTCCTATATCTTCGGTTCCTTAAAAGCGCTTGATAAAAAAATATTTGTATCTGCTACAGCCAGTGTGGATATTCCGGAATTTGCAGGGGCGGGAGATGGGTTAAGGGTGCTGGATTATATCAATCAGTCCACGGCTGTTGATGCGCTTACTTTGCAATTGGTTATCTCCGAAGACAAAGATAAAGTGAGTCGTTTAGTGGAACTCCTGAGTTTTATACAATCCGAACCTGCTATAATATTTTGTAATCATCGAGATGCGGTTGAACGCACAGCCAATCTGTTGAAAGAAAAAGGTGTTGAATGTGCAGCTTTTCATGGGGGTATGGAACAGATGCAGCGTGAGCAGACATTGATCCAGTTCCGTAATGGCAGTGTTCGTTTTCTGATAGCTACCGATCTGGCCGCAAGAGGTCTGGATATTCCGGAGATGAAACATGTGATCCATTATCATCTTCCCTCTACCGAAGCTGAGTTCACCCACCGCAACGGACGTACGGCACGTATGGAAGCAACAGGCACCGCTTATCTGTTGATCCATAATGAAGAACAATTACCTTACTATATCCGCCAGAAACCGGAGGTGCTTGAGATCTCATCCGGATTAAAACTTCCCAAGCCAGCCGAATGGGTAACCATCTATATCAATGGCGGTAAAAAGGACAAACTGAATAAAGTAGATATTGTAGGATTCTTTTCACAGAAAGGCCAGCTGGCAAAAGAAGATCTCGGCCTCATCATCGTAAAAGACCGCAATGCTTTTGTGGCGGTAAAAAAACATAAGATAAAAACTTTGTTGCCACTCGTTCAGAACGAGAAGATCAAAGGAACAAAGTATAAGATCGTAGTAGCCAGATAGCACCGTTAGTGTCCAACCGTGCCTTTGTGCCTTTGTGTGCAAATTATTCTCACACAAAGGCACAAAAGCACGGTTTAGTTCCCTACATTTATACCCATAACGATTGTCATGCCCCTCCACCGTAATTTCACTTACTGGATAGATAAGCGTGTCTGGAAATACTATTTCCTGATGCTCTCCCTGCAATTAGCGAAGTAGTTCTAGTCAATAGTCAATAGACCATAGACCATGGTAGATAAACTGCTCACTCCATCCTTTCAATTATTAATTTCTAATTTCTAATTTTTAATTATTAATTAAACACCCATGCCGCATTACCAATCTCTCGGATCCATCCCGCATAAACGACATACACAATTCCGCAAACCGGATGGAACCTTATATTCTGAACAGTTATTCTCTACGGAAGGATTCAGCAATGATTATTCTATTCTTTACCATACCTGGCCGCCTACACAGATCATCCATGCAGATGAACCTTTGAATATGATGCCCACCGTGGCAGAAGAAAAAATGCTGAAGCACCGGAGCTTTGAGGGCTTTCATATCAAACCCGAAGCAGATTTTCTGCAAAGCCGTAAACCGGTATTGGTGAACAGCGATTGTCATATTGTGCTGGCTGCACCACAGCAAAGCATGAAAGATTATTTCTACAAAAATGCCGATGCGGATGAAATGATCTTTGTACATGAAGGAAGCGGCAAACTCTGTTCACAATATGGAGAACTTCGTTTTGGGTATGGTGATTACCTGGTAATTCCTCGCGGAACGATCTACCGTATGGAATTTGATAATGCTGATAACCGATTGTTCATTGTAGAAAGTTTCAGCCCGATCCGGTATCCCAAGAGATATGTAAGCAGGAACGGACAAGTGCTCGCACATTCCCCTTATTGCGAAAGGGATATCCGTACACCACAGGATCTGGTTACAATAGATGAGGCAGGTGATTTTCTGATCAAAACAAAAAAGAAAGGCGTGCTCTATGGTTTGCATTATGCCCATCATCCTTTTGACGTGATAGGATGGGATGGTT
>CANGOX010000116.1 GCA_947455605.1 Chitinophagaceae bacterium | reverse complement strand
TCAGGTAGTTTTTTCTTAAAAAATGAACGGCCCTTACATTGCCTTAATTACAAAAATTGAATTGGGTAAGTTCAATAAAATCACGTTGTACACCATCTTGCTGTATAGAATAAACCTATTCCAAGTAGGCAATGCAGATTAAGTAAGTACAGAAGCATAATTTATTGATTTAAGTAATCTTATTTATTGTTTTTTCAATAAATAAATGAAACTATTTTAATAGCTTGTTGAAACATTACTCTATAAACCAAACCTACCGTTCATGAAAGGAAGTAAAACGATAAGTTTATTCATTTTGAATCTTTGTATTGGCATACTGTTGTGTGCGCAAAACACAATGCCTAAAATAACCTCCTTTGAAAATTTTCCTGCCAATGCAAACCCGTTAGAAATCGGGAAACGCCTGTCTGAACATTTTCTTGAAAAACCCCATAGTACTTTTGGTGCATTCAAAGAAACGCCCGCTACAGAAATCACTTATCCCGACGCCTGTGCATGGTATGGTGCATTAACTTTCTCGAAAAGAATAGGAGATAAGGATTTGTCTCAACGACTGATAAAAAGAGCAGAACTTTTGCTCAAAGAAGAAGCCCACCTGATACCCTACGCAAAAGATCTGGATCGGGCTGTAATTGGCATTATTCCTTTGGAAGTATATAATCAAACAAAGGACGAACGTTTTTTGACTATTGGTTTGATTCCTGCAGAAGAGCAGTTTAAAACATTGTCACCAGAAGAATATGCAAAATTATCCGTTAACCTGAGAGCCTTGTATGCAAAGGGATATAGCTGGCATACCCGCTTATGGATGGATGATATGTATATGATTACGGCACTTCAATCACAAGCATATAAGGCCACCCATAATCCTACTTATATTGACCGTACTGCCCGTGAGATGATCCTTTATCTTGATTCTTTACAAACACCCAATGGACTCTTTTATCACGCAAACGATGTACCCTTCTATTGGGGAAGGGGCGATGGCTGGTTGGCAGCGGGCCTTACGGAACTATTAGAGGTGCTGCCCAAAAACAATATTTATCGCCCCCGTATTTTGAAGGGTTATAAGGATATGATGCAAACCTTATTAAAGTTTCAGGATAAAAATGGTATGTGGCACCAGTTGCTTGACGACCCTACTGCCTGGCCCGAAACTTCCAGTACCGCCATGTTTACTTTTGCTTTCATCAGTGGCGTAAAAAATGGTTGGATAGATGAAAAGATCTATGGACAGGCCGCCCGAAAAGCCTGGATCACATTATGTAGTTCTTATCTTGATAAGAACAATGATCTGCATGAAATATGTGAAGGAACCAATAAGTTGAATGATCATCAATATTATATAGATCGCAAACGTATTACCGGTGATTTGCATGGACAGGCACCAATGATCTGGTGCGCGATGGCATTGGTAAAAAAATAGAAAACAGGGTAGAAGTAATCATTGAGTGGTTAGTAAACAGAACGATCTCAGTGAGGCTTTTTGTAAGTGTTCCTAAAAAGCAGACAGTTGAATATGATAGCCAAAAGCTTACATTTAAACTGCAAATATGGAAATCCACATAAGTGGACCCCAAATAAATCATTGAAAAAATATGGTTACCATTATCTGGTCTGTTTTACTGGTATTTGCCATAGGGTTCATTTACTATCTAGTAACGGATATCCTGCGGCATAAAAAAAATTTAGAGAAAGTAAGCTGGATAAAAACAGGGTTGATTGGCTTTGTGGTTAATTTTTTTGATGTATTAGGCATTGGTGCCTTTGCCCCGCAAACAGCCTTATTGAAATTTACAAAACAAACATCCGATAAGTTAATTCCGGGCACTATGAATGTGGCCAATACATTACCTGTTCTGATACAAGCCATCATTTTTATACAGGTAGTGGAAGTGAATCCCCTCACATTAATGGTTATGTTTCTTACCGCGATGGGAGGTGCCATTTTAGGTGCAGATATAGTAGCCAAACTGTCTGAAAACAAAATCAGGCTTACCATGAGTGTTGCGCTTTTAATTACGGGCGGATTTATGTTAGCTAATAAAATGCACTGGATTCATGGCGAAGGAGTAGCTATTGGCCTTGAAGGCTGGAAACTGGTACTGGCCGGAAGCATTAATTTTATTTTAGGGGCTTTGATGACGGTAGGAGTAGGGTTATATGCACCCTGTATGGCCTTGGTTTTTTTATTAGGATTATCACCACTGGTGGCATTCCCCATCATGATGGGTTCCTGTGCATTTTTAATGCCTCCGGCATCAATTAAATTTATCAAATCGGGTGCCTATAATCGAAAAGCGGCTGTTGGAATGGCCATTCCCGGTATTATTGCTGTTTTAATTGCCGCGTTTATTGTAAAATCGCTGCCTTTGGATACTCTGCGTTGGGTGGTTTTGATCATTATCCTGTACACATCCTTTACCATGTTCTGGAGTGCGGTAAAAGATAAAAAATAATGATCTTTTATTTTGTAAATTTAATAGGCTAAAAAAAGTATTCCGGCATGTCTAACTACCCTAGCATTTTTAATGATGTGATCGGTCCTGTAATGCGGGGCCCCTCCAGTTCTCATTGCGCCGCTTCCCTGCGCATAGCCCGTATATGCAGGGATCTGATGGGTGAAACCCTAAAAGACATTCTTATCGAATTTGACCCCAATGGTTCTTTAGCTACCACGCATAAAAGCCAGGGCTCTGACATGGGTTTGTTCGGCGGATTTTTAGGATGGGAAGCCTATGATGAACGCCTGCCTGAAGCTGAAAAACATTTAGCCACCGCAGGAATACAGTATACCATCCAAATTTGCGAATTGGATGAAAAGCATCCCAATACCTATCAGATCACTCTATCAAATAACAAGGAATCCAGAAAACTGATTGCCATCTCAACAGGTGGTGGTATGATCGAAGTGATCAACATTGATGGTAACCCGGTTTCATTTGCAGGCGATTATTTTGAAACGCTTATTTATTGTACCGAAGCCGATCCGATCATTCAGTATCTGCGGTCAACAATCACCTGTGATGAAATGATTTTTCATCCCGGCAAAATTTCTTTTATCGAAATAAAATCGCAGAACAGCCTTTCCGAAATCATTTGCAACGAGATAATGCAAATGCATACAGTAACAGCCATCAAACAGATCAAACCGGTTCTTCCTGTTAAAGCACGTAAAAATGGTACCGTTCCCTTTATTACCTGCGCCGAAATGTTGGAGTACAATAAAGGAAAGAATAAGGCGCTTTGGGAATTAGCCATTGATTATGAAAGTATGCGGGGAAATATCAGCCGGGATGAAGTGATGGACAAAATGAAAGCGATCATTCAGATCATGGGTAAAGCTATTGAAACGGGATTAAAAGGAACGGAATATAAGGATCGCATACTGGGCAGCCAATCGCCTCTCTTCAAAAAGAAATCTGAATCCAATGAATTGATCTACGGTGAAGTGCTTAATACAACCATCATGTATGTAACCGCCATCATGGAAGTAAAAAGCGCTATGGGCGTAATTGTGGCAGCACCTACAGCGGGCTCCTGTGGTGGATTACCCGGCGTTGTATTTGCAACTGCCCATTGTATCCACGCAGGTGAAGAAGCAATTATAAAAGCCATGCTTTCTGCCGGACTGATCGGCGTTTTTATTGCCGCCCATGCAACTTTTGCTGCAGAAGTGGGTGGTTGTATGGCAGAAACCGGTTCGGGTGGCGGAATGGCCGCTGCTGCGCTTGTTGAAATGAACGGAGGCAGCGTGGATCAATCCATCGCCGCCGCATCACTGGCCTTGCAAAACTCTTTGGGTATTATTTGTGATCCCATTGGCAACCGCGTAGAAGCGCCCTGTCTGGGCCGTAATGTAATGGCCGCCACCAATGCCATCGCCTGTGCAAATATGGCATTGGCTGATTATGAAAAATTAATTCCGTTAGACGAAGTGATTGAAACGATGAAAGCCGTGGGTGATCAGATTCACCATACTTTACGTTGTACCAATTTAGGTGGTTTGTCGGTTACGAATACGGCCAAAAAAATTGAGGCAATGCTGGAAGCCAATCCCCCTGTATTTTTTAAAAACTGTTAAGCCGAAATAACAGCTATACAGGTTAATAGGCTGATACACATACGATCGCTTTCAGGTAATGCCCGTTTAAAAAATAGCGGCTTTCATAAATGAACCGCAACAATCGCAAAGTAGTTTTCCCATTACAATACCTGCCCTTAAAATAAAAGAATGAAACATTCATGTATCATCGTTTTATGTATCTGTTTTTGTTGTGCTGCCATACCAGGTTTCTCACAACAACCGGCCTCTCCTTTGTTTGATTCGTATCAAACCTATAAGGCAATGAAAGACACCGGAAAATTCAACCTCAGCTGGATTTCACTAGGCCCCACCGTAAACGGAGCCAGGGCTGATGTTCTGCAGGTAGATACCGCACACCCCGGAACCATGTATGTAGGTTTTGGTTCCGGCGGACTGTGGAAAACAACCAACAACGGTATTACATGGAATTCCATTTTTGAGAACCAGGCAGGTTATAGTATCGGCGATTTTGCGATCGCTCCTTCCAACCCCAACATACTTTATATAGGTACCGGAGAACATTTGAAGAAACCCAGAAATTTTACTTTACCCGGTACAGGCATGTATCGATCAGCAGATGCAGGAAAGACCTGGCAATACATCGGACTGAGTGATTCATGGGCCATTACAGAAATTGCTGTTCATCCTACAGATCCAAATATTGTTGTGGTTTCTGTGCTCGGGCATTTATGGACAACCAATAAAAACCGCGGAATATACAGAACCACCGATGGAGGAAAAACATGGGAACAGGTATTATACAAAAATGAAATGACCGGAGGAAATGATGTGGTCATCTCTCCCAATAAGCCTTCAGTAATGTATGCATCACTATGGGAAGTGTATCCCGGCATTAGTGGCGAAAATAGTGGGGTTTATAAAAGTAATGATACCGGTAAAACCTGGGTTCAGTCTAAAAATGGATTACCCTTCGGCCCTAAACTCGGTAGAATAGGTGTTACTGTTTCTTATACCAATCCCGATAAAGCCTATGCGCTCATTGATAATCTGAATAATCCAAAAGAAACTTCTGCAGAATTATATAAAACAACCGATGGCGGAAATACCTGGACAAAAACACACACAGAACCCTTTCCTCTGTTTTCTGCCTATGGCTGGTACTTTACCAGTGTGTATGTAAATCCGCAAAATGATGACGAGATTTTTTGCTTAGGTATACGCCTGGCACATAGTACAGATGGCGGAAAAACATTTTCATTTATTGGTGGGAAGGTGAATCGTATGACACCGGGTATGGCAAAGGGTTTGCATTTAGATCAAACAGAATTATGGATCAATCCCAAGAACCCAGATCACATGGCATTGGGTAATGACGGCGGTATGTATGTAACCTATGATAAAGGATTGAGCTGGATGCATTACAATAATATTCCCGTAGGAGAATTTTATGATATCGCGATAGATTCTGCCAACTATATCATTTACGGTGGAACACAGGATGATGCTACGGTATACGGACCGGCAAAAGAATTGAACACCAACTTCAATGATCCCTGGAAATATGTTTGGATAGATCCCTGGGATGGCGGAGACGGATGCATATCACAAATTGATCCAGAAGATAAAAACATCATCTATTATAGTCAACAGCATGGAGATGCTACGCGGTATGATAGATCAAAAGACAAAGCCACCCGTATCAAACCTGCCTTACCTAAAACCAGCAAAGACACGTTGAATTATAACTATATCACCCCGTATTTTATTTCTCGGTTTAACAGTAAGACACTGTATATGGGCGGCAATTTTATTTTTAAAACCACCAACCGTGGAGATAGCTGGAAAGCCATTAGTCCTAATCTGGCCAATGCGGGTAGCATAGAAAAAAAATCATTTGCTGCCGGAGGCCTTATCGAATCACCGCTTACAAAAGGCGTCTTGTATGCAGGTACAGACCACGGTGCATTTTGGGTTACTACCAATGATGGCGAAAAATGGGAAGAGCATTCAGCCGGATTGGCTAACAATTATATCCGGAGTATTTGTGCTTCACAATTTAAAACAGGAAGAGTGTACTTGTGTATGACAGGCATTAACTATGACGATTTAAACAGCTATCTCTATGTATCAGAAAACAATGGAGATACATGGGAAAGCATTGCACAGGGCCTGCCCAATGAACCGGTAAATGTGATCAAAGAAGATCCCACCAATGAAAATATTTTATATGCCGGAGGTTTACGAGGTGTGTATGTATCGGTTAACAGGGGTAAGAGCTGGTCAACACTGGGTATCGATATGCCACAAACCGCCATTGCCGATCTTGAGATCCATTTACCAACGATGGATCTGGTTGTGGCTACGCATGGAAGAGGTATTTACAAAACCAGTTTATTGCCCATACAAAAAATGATGAACCGGCATTTGCCAACCAATAAAGATCATTTTTTTGAAACCGATGATATTAAGAGGCCCTGGTTTAATTCGAACGGAGGCGAGCCCGATTACAGTACCCTCGAAAAAACAAATTTTAGCTTTTGGTTACAACAGTCAAAACCGGTAACCCTTACCCTGCAGGATTCCACCAAAAAAACGATCTGGAAAAAAACGATCGATGGCAAAGAAGGGTTTAATGAGTATCGCTGGGATCTGGTCATCAACCGCCGAACCAGCAAAGAACCCTATTTTATACACTACGATACATTTATAGAAGCAGGAAAGTATCTTTTTTCAGCAACAATGGGAGTGCAGCATTACGAACAAACACTTACGGTAATGAAAGGAAGTTCTCCGAATATTCGCACTATTGAATAAATAGGATTAAATAGAATAAGCGTAAAGTTTTTACTGAATGATATTACAACGGCCTCTGAAAAAAAGCGTTAAGAAATGAACGATTCTGGGCTTAGATCAACTGCTGAAGGGCATATACGCTTAATGATAATAAATACGATAGGCTTTAGACTTCGTTCATTTTAGCGTAATGGAGTAAATTTTAGCTTTTTTTCAGCAGCCTTGACTTTTTTTGTTACTTTTTTGTGTCAAGACAAAAAAGTAAATGGAGGAAATGCTATCAGATAGTGGCTTTGAGCTTATTCTACCTAATCCTTTAAACAGTATCCGGTTTTATTTGATGAAAATAAAATAACGTAACTTTTAATAAATATAACATTCAATCATGCACAGAAAAATAGGTAAAGGTTTATTTTTTGCAGGGATGCTTTTGTCTTCTTTTCTTACTGCCTACACACAAAACAAACCCAATATCGTATTGATCTTTCCCGATAATATTGGTGTAGGAGAAGTGGGTTCTTTTGGTGGTATCAGAGGCGTGCCAACACCCAATATTGATAAACTGGGCAACGAAGGCATTCGCTTAACCAATTTTAATGTAGAATATTCATGCACACCCTCCCGCATTGCCATACTTACCGGAAGGTATGCTGCACGTGCCGGTGATGACTATTATACCGGTACTACTTTATGGGAAAATACCATAGCCGAACAACTAAAGTCGGCAGGGTATGCTACAGCACTTTTTGGTAAATGGGATCTGGGCGGCGATAACTGGTTAGGAAAACGAGAACCCACCAACCAGGGTTTCGACGAGTGGTATGGTATACCCAATACCAGCCATTATGCTCAGTTTACGGCTATGAAAGGTTTTCCTAAAAGCCAGGAAATTCCATACATATGGGAAGGAGTGGTTGGACAAGTGGGTAAAAAAGTAAAACCTTTTGATCTGGATACGCGTAGAACCCTCGACAGAGAAGCCGCAGAAAAAGGGATCAGCTTTATTAAAAAAAATGCAGAAAAAGGGAAACCGTTTTTTTTGTATTACCCTATGACGCAGGTTCATTTTCCTGCTTTATCACATCCGGATAAAGCTGGCACAACGGGGGCTGGTGATATAGGCGATGCGATGGCAGATGTAGATTATAATGTAGGGCTTATTTTACAGGAGTTAAAAAAATCAGGCATTGAAAACAATACCCTGGTAATATGGTGTGCCGATAATGGTGCAGAATTGAGAAGGCCCTGGAGAGGTTCACCGGGCCCATGGAGGGGCTATTATAATTCGGCCATGGAAGGAGGCATCCGAACACCCTGTGTGATCAGATGGCCGGGCAGGTTTAATAAGGGCCAGGTATCCAATGAAATAGTGCATGAAGTTGATATGTATGCAACGATACTTGCAGCAGTAGGCCTAACTAACACAATACCGACCGACCGGATAATAGATGGCATCAATCAATTGCCTTTTTTTGAAGGCAATCAAAAAAAATCCAATCGGGAGAGCGCCATCTTTTTAAACAGGGCCGGTAATGTGATGGCAGTTAAATGGCACGACTGGAAACTATGGTACAATTTTAAAACAGAATTACCAGACCCTGATCCGGATAATCTGGTTCGGCTTTTCGATTTGCGGGTAGACCCTCAGGAAGAAATAGATGTGAAAGATTATTATCCCTGGGTAATCGGTATTATGGATTCTGTTCTAAAAGATTATGAAAGGTCTTTGGTAGTACATCCACGCGTTTCTGCCCAGGCAAATGCTGCAGACCCTTATATACCCCCGCCGGCAGGTTCGGGTAAATTAATAGCCACTTACACACGTTCTGATAAACAATCCATGGAAGCAAGATCGGTTCCTTTGGCTAAGCCGGATTTTTCTGGAAGCTGGTCTACGGCCAGCCTAAGTACGGTTTCTGTTATCAATCGAACAGACAAGCCGCAACCGGCAACCCTGGGAAGTGGCTGGGGTGAAAAAATTTCAATAGAACATAGAGCTGATCATTTGGAAATGGAAAGGGTTGTATTTACGCCCAGAGAAGCACAACCGTTAATGAATTTCCGCTATGCGCTGGATGGATCTGTTACAGAAAATACAATCAATATAGGGCGTGGCAACATGACACTATTTTCGAGTACCCAATGGCAAAATAATAAATTGGTGATCACTACTTTATTCCCCTATCAAGACCCTGTAAGTGGTAAGTGGCAGAAAAGTAAAATGATACAAACCCTTTGGCTGGAAGAACCCACCAATCAACCCTGGGAACCCACTTTACTTATTGAAACTTATCGGGAAGGTGTATTAGGCGGGCTTTCTACCACCAACCGAACAGTTTATGCAAAGGGGTATCGATAAACTTTCGGCGCTGATTTTAAAGTGTTTGATTTTTAGGGGCACTTACACTGCCATTCAGCCAATAAAGTAATTTCAGAAATAATGTTGCAAATGAAAACTATTTTATTATCCAATACTTTTTCCTTCTCCGCAGGGTGTCCTTCTCAAAACCAGTTCCCCGCAGGTGTCTCTCGATAGAGGACCCTGCGGATTAGAAGTAATAAACAAACTCAGATATCAGAAGCCCAGTGCAATAAAACAAAATGAGTACTCCAAACCCGCAGGGTCCTCTGCGAGAGACACCTGCGGAGAACTGTTTTTTTATTTTAGAGAGGACACCCTGCGGAGAAACAACAACATGACTGCATTCGTTACACCATCCACACCAGTAGCAGCACCTGCACAAACAGAAGTTGTTATTGCAGAAACTCCAGTAGCCGAAACAACACGTCCGGTTGAAGCACCAAGACAGATTAAGTCTGTTAATCTTTCCGGCAAGTTTATGCTTATTGGCAAGAGCGGTAAACCATTCAACGGTTATGTACTGTTAGAGAATGGCATTGTAAAGTTGTCATACAATGGCAAAGTAGTTAACCCGAAGATTGCCAATGGCACCTTCCTTACAACAGATGGTGATCAGATTCGGATTTTCAAATCTATTGTTACTGGTTATCAAACCAAGTCTCAGATAGATGCACAACCACAACCACAGAGTAAACCTATTCGTGTTAAACGCACATCAAGCAAGAAACAACTTGCCGACTTGTTGGAAGCAAACAACAAGCTGTTAACCATGTTCGCAGCACATCTTAGTCAACCTGTATCCTGAATGAAACCCTGCAAGTAATTATGTATTCATTGCTTGCAGGGTCCAATTAAAAATGTAAAAAATCAATCTTCATTCGTGCTCAAAACAAGTATATGTTCAAACAAGATTATACAACCTGCCTTCAACGTTACCTCCTTCCTTATATAGGTGGCAAATGTTTTATAGCACCAAAGTTTATTCATCCTGAAATGCCAACTAACATAAGAACGTATGTTGAACCATTTGGCGGAATGGGATGGAGTTTCTTGAAACTTAATTTAGAAAGGTTTCAAAATTTAGAAACGATTGTTTATAACGATCAAAATCCATTGAACGTAAACTTGTTCTTATGTGCGAAGAAATATAATGTGTTTGCGGACTTGTTGAAATTGAATAATCCTGGATGTGGTGATAAAGAAACCTTTTTAGAATATCAAAAGGAAATATTCTCGCCTGAATTCAATCATAAATTAGATGGCAATAACCCCGATTATGAAACAGCTTTTAAGTATGTATATGTAATGAATCATACATATAACGGGTATAATCCTATTAAAGCAAGTTTCTGCTATAAAAGACCCGGACAACATAGTAAGATCAATTCACTTATCAATAAACTCACTAACGGTAAATGGCAAGTACAATTGGATAGATTAAATGTAATAGCCCATGGAGACTATCAGGATATTATCACAGAATTTGATTCACCGGATACATTCATCTATTTGGATCCACCCTATTTGAATAGAGAAAAGTTTTATGCACTAAATGATTTTAATGTAAATAGTCATTATGAATTAGCCTGCATACTTCGTGAGGTTCAAGGAAAGTTTGCCCTTAGCTATTATTATTTTAACGAATTAGAAAATTGGTATTCACGCGAAAATTATAGGTGGATATTTAAAGATGTTCATAGACCATCGGCAAACAATGGTTCAACTGGACGAGAATATTTAATAATGAATTACTAAAACAAATCGGTTCGTCTATTGGTAAGACAATCAGCAATGATTAACAAAGGTTCGAATCCTTTCCCGATTCCTAAAAATAAAATAATGGAAAAGCAATTTTTAGAAATGAATGAGGCTTCAACTTTCCTCAGGATATCCAAATCAACACTTTATAAAAAAGTGATGAGAAAGGAGATTCCATATTACAAGATGGGTAACAAAACCATTTTTGATAGAGTTGAATTAATTGATTTTATAAAAGGATGTTTCAAAAATACGAACGCAGCACAATTGAATGAGTTTGACTTATTAACTCTTCCATCAATTAGATAATTATTTTTTAT
>CANGOX010000115.1 GCA_947455605.1 Chitinophagaceae bacterium | reverse complement strand
ATACGATCCCCGCTTCGGTTACGGTGCAACCGAAATATTCTTCAAGTAAATTGATTAACGGATTGCGAATTGGCGGATTAACGGATTTGAAACGAACCAAAAATCCGATAATCCCAATCCGCAAATCCGTAATCAGCAAATCCCCTAATCTCCCCGTGAGTTGTATATTTGCCGTTGCTACAAACCCGAGCTATCGCTCCGTGTAAGCGGGGAGGAAAGTCCGGACAGTATAGAGCAACCCACCGGTTAAGCGCCGGCTCTTGGCTAAGCCAAGACGAGAAAGTGCCACAGAAAATAACTACTTCCGATGCAAATCGGGAGAAAAGGTGAAAATGTGAGGTAAAAGCTCACGGTCCCGGAAGGTAACTTTCGGGATGGGTAAACCTTGGGTACTGTAATGCCATGTATAGGACTGTTTGAGGGCGGCTCGTTCGAGGTCCAGGGTAGGCAGCAAGATCACGTCAGTAATGGCGGGGCCAGATAAATGATAGTTTAGAAACAGAATCCGGCTTATGAGGTTTGTAGTTTTTTTTTGGTTTGGGGTTGGGGTTGGGGTTTGGAGTTTGGGGTTTGGGGTTGATGATAAGTTTGATAACACCAAACGCCAAACCCCAAACGCCAAACCATCTTCTTCCCTTACATTTGCAGCTATGACACAAGAGCAATTAAAAGTTTTGAGGGACCGTACTGTTGTCCTGAGGAGGTTTCTTTGACGTTGAGAACCGCACATATAAAGTAGAAACCGACCGCCAACTCTCGCTTTCGCCGGGCTTCTGGGATGATAATACCAGGGCAACGGCCATCATGAAAGAGATCAAGGTAAATGAATACTGGTTGAAATTGTATCAACAGCTGGAAACGGCCGTAGAAGATTTTGCCGTATTGTTTGATTTCTGGAAAGCCGGAGATGCCACGGAGGAGGAAGTTAGAGAAGCCTACGATAATGCTTTACAGCAGATCGAAGATGCAGAATTCAAGAGTACTTTAAACAAACCTGAAGACGAGTTACCCGCTGTATTACAGATCAACCCCGGTGCCGGTGGCACAGAGAGCCAGGATTGGGCCGAAATGCTGTTACGCATGTATAGCATGTATGGCGACAAACAGGGCTGGAAAGTAACGGAGATTGATTACCAGGAAGGGGACGGTGCAGGCATTAAAAGTGCTACGCTTCAATTTGATGGTGATTTTGCCTATGGATTTTTAAAAGCAGAAAGTGGGGTACATCGGTTGGTTCGTATTTCACCTTTCGACAGTAATGCGAGAAGGCATACTTCCTTTGCATCGGTATATGTTTATCCATTGATAGATGACAGTATTGAGATCAATGTAAATCCCGCAGATCTCGAATGGGCTTTTTACCGAAGTGGTGGTAGTGGCGGACAGAATGTAAATAAGGTTGAAACAGCCGTTCGTTTAAAACATATACCCAGTGGTTTTATCGTAGAATGTCAGCAGGCCAGAACACAAGGTGAGAACCGCGAACTGGCCATGAAAATGTTGAAGAGCCGACTTTACGAAGAAGAACTCCGCAAACGCCAGGAGGTTTTAAATGCCAGCAATGCCAATAAAAAGAAGATAGAGTGGGGAAGCCAGATCAGAAGTTATGTATTCCATCCCTATAAAATGATCAAGGATCACAGAACGGATTTTGAAGTGGGTAATGTTGGACCTGTGATGGATGGGGAGTTGGATGGGTTCATTAAGGCTTTTCTGATGATGGAGAAGGAGAATAATTAATTAGTAATTGGTAGTTAGTAGTTAGTAATTATTGAGCCGCAGATTTGCAGATTGGGTTTAATCTGCGAATCTGCGGCTTTTGTTTTCAATTACTAACTACTAACTATTAATTACTAATTAACTCAAGCCCGATTAACCGTAATATACCTCACTAAACTGCGCTTGGCAATTGGTAACAAAGTTTCTTCCATGGGTAAACTCAATTCCGTCTGAACTGCATATACCGCAGGATTGGGAAGGGCTGAACGGTTTCTGAGTAATTCTGCTTTGATGTTGTGGTAGGAGTTAACGATATTTCTTTGCCATACATCTACGAATTCGGTTTTGATGCTTCTGTATTTTTCATCATGTTTTTCGAAGATGCTTAATCGGTATTGGTAAACCCAGGTATTTCGGCATTTTCCTTCGCAGAGCATGAAATAGCCTTCGTTATGATCGAGCGGAATGATGCCTACGGGTTCAATGTTTAAGGTGTTCTCCACAAATTCATAGATCTCGGTTCCGCTGGTGATCGTTTTCTTCATGGTGGAAGAGGCATAGTTGATAATGTCTTCCAATTCCTTCATCAGTTCATCATCTTCTACCAGGGATTGATATAACAACTGTAATTTTTCGATCTGTATGCCGGTGAGCCTTTTGGGAAACTGTTCCTGCAGGTATTTTTTGTTCTCTTTAAAAGCCACCAGGTTATTGTAGTGGAAGATGAGGTCGGCAAACTGGGGATAGAGTTTGTTCTCACAAAAATGCTTACCGATCTCCTGCAGATAGGCCAATAGGGTGTATTTCTTCAATTCAAAATCAATATACCCATCAGCGAACCAGGTCTGTGATAAGGTCTTCATATCGATCTGTTTGGTTAACTGAATTTACTTAAGAGATACGCTTAAGCAATGATTTGTTTACTAACAGTATGTGAAAAACCTTGCATAGAATGGTACTGCAATTTTTTATTGTTTGGTTTTCTGTGTAAAAACCGGATACGGTTCCTCACCCTTAGCATCAAACCACAAAATACGGTTCATCTTATCATCTTCCCCTCCATCTATATCTTTGAATACACTGATATAAGATTGCTTTGCATAATAAGCCGCTTTCCCTTTTAATTGTGCCAGCGGTTTATTCATCAGATCCAGCGGAATCTTGTTTGGGATAGAACTGTATTGATAGGATTTGGCTTTTGTGTTGCTGAAACAATCAAACATCGGTTGAGCCGTAGCATCAATGATATTCATCGGCGGAATACCCAGGATCTGCTCAATGGTTCTTACCATGGAAGTCTGGTTGTATGGTGTATGGAGTGTTTTATTACGGATAGTATAGGCACTGATCACCTGTGCTGTTGTGCGATAGGAAGAAACATGATCCCATCCCGACTGTGAATCGTCTTCTGTGATAAATACAACGGTAGAATCCCAGAACCGGCTTTTGGTGATGGCTTCAATGATCCTGCCAACGGCCAGGTCGTTATCTGCTACCATGGCTTTGGGAACCGGTAATCCCGGTGAAGTTCCACCTGTATGATCGCAGGGCAGTGAGAGTACCATCAGGTTGGGCAATTGATCGCCCTGCATTTTTTCAAAGGCATTGAATTCCTCAATAAAAATGGATGCCCGTATTTGATCCGGTAAATTGATATTATCACAGTCTGGATAATTGGGTGAAATGACCGGTCTGATCCTGGCAATGGTACTGGTATTGTTTAATGCAATTGGTTCATTTGATACATACTTTTTATAAAGATCTGCCCATTTCATTTTTGGATCATAATGTGTGGTGCAGGCTTCTCCAAAAATGCGAACTGTTTTTCCATGATCCAATGCCTGATTCCAGATAAAACCGGATTTGTTATACACCAGGGCATCTTCCTGTCTGTGCGGATAGCTTCTGAACCAGGCCCGTACATTCTTCTCTACATAATCAGATACAATGGCTGCATCTGTCCACTGATGGCCCTCGGCTGATGATTTGCCGGATGCATAATAATTATCTAGCAATAAAAAATCCTGCGCGAGTTTATGCTGATTGGGTGTTACATTTTCACCATAAATACACAAACGTTGGTCGCCATTACCAGATGGCACATCGCCAAAAACCTGATCATACGTTTTATTTTCTTTAATGATATAGATCACATGTTTGAAAACAGAGGGTTCGCCAATTCTTTCGGGAACAGGTTTGGGTGCGATATTTTTTCTAGGTGGCTGATTGGCAAGGACCATACGGCTTACCAAATTCAATTCTTTTACTTTCTTTGTATAGCCTGCTAATGTTTGTTGATCCGGAACTGCGATAATACTTATGGAGGCCAATTGTTTGTGAATGGTATAGGCTGTCATCGGATCGCCGTTCTCCTGGCGAAACTCTTTGGTCTCTGATAGTACACCCGCACCTTTGGCTTCCAGGTTGGATACATATAATTGCTTGCCCACTAAAACAATACCGGAAGGGTAGGCTTCGGTAGGTATATATCCTTGCACGCTGGTTGTTCCGGTACCTTTTGAAGAAATATTTTTTCCGAGCTGCACTACTGCAACAGCATTATCAAGTCCATTGGTTACATACAAAACGGTACCGGAAGTATTGATACATAAACCATTCGGACTGCTACCAAAATACCCGGGTTGTTTTGAGAAAAGACCTACAGGTATGGAATCGATTGCCGAACCTTTCACTACATCTACCACACTCACAAAATCACTATTACTGTTGGTGATGTACAGAAATTTCTTGTCGGGACTACTGATGATCGCATTAGGATGAAGACCCAAAAGGATCTCGTTATTCAATGAACCACTATTCATATCGATCACAGATATACTGCCTTGTTTGGTAGCACCTGTAACCGGGTTGGTATATACTTTGCCCCATGGGATGCCTGCTGTTTCTTTAGTGGTATCTGTAACCAAAGGCCCGGCCCAATTGGTTACGTAAGCCTTATTGTTAACGAGGCATATACCATATGGTGCAGCCCCGGTTGCAACCGACCAAACTGTTTTCTGGTCATCAAACCCGATCTTGATCAATTGATTATTGCCGTTTAAAGCTGCATAGAGGAATAATTTTCCATTCTCCATATTGGGTACTACCTGATTGGGTAATGCAAGCGTTGCTGGTGCTGATTTGTTAAGTTTGATCAAGGTTACATTACCAACTTTACTGTCGTTGTACTCAGCTATCATAATGCCCGACTGTCCGCCACCTGCCGCCCCCCAAAATATCCATGTTTTATTCTCATATACAATACTGCTGATACCCGAATAGGTACTCATCAGGCTTTTAAAAGCAGGAATAGAGGCATAAGCCCATCTGTGTGTGATCTTATGGTCGCCCATATTCACCAGGGCAATACCGTATCGGTCTTCAACAGCGATCGTTTTTCCATCGGGTAAGGCACATAGATCAAGTGGATGATTTTCCAGGGACGAGTCTCCATACGTTAACACTTTGCCGGCCGACTGTATGAGGCGGTTGAAAGGCATTTCTGCGGGTGGGGAGTTCTTTGTTGACTGAGAAAACAGGGCCGACTGTATAAGAAGGGTAATGATCGTTAATATCTTTTTCATATAGGAACGGGTAAAAACAAGGTTAGATGATTTCTATGATCTGAAAGAGTATGGTTTATTATAATTTTTCAGGTTTCCGGTTAGTGATAAAGATAAAATATTCAAGGAGCATTTGCCAATTATTAGCTTAATATCAGTCTTTTCAATGGAGAAGATGATGAATGGTGACTGAACAAATTGTGGACTACGTGTTAATTAAAATCCTTGCGTAACTTTCTGGTAACCTTGTGGTAACAATTCGGTAACATAGGATTCCTGTTTTATTAATTGAATTAACCCCTTGTTAATACTGAGCTAACAATTCCGTAATACTGGGGTAAACCTTTGCACAAACCAAAACATCTGTTGTGCGAAAATCAGGTTTATTCTTATTACTCATTTTAATGACTGGTTTTTCTTTTGCTCAAAAAGGGGAAATCGCAGGTAAAATATCCAACTCAAAAAACGAAGGCCTTGCGGGTGTTACTATTAAGATTTCCGGAGGGGTAACGGGTGCTGTGAAATCAGATGTAGATGGCCATTTTTCTTTTACCGCAGAGTTTGGCAAAAAATATACTATAACACTTTCTTATATTGGTTATAAAGATAAAACGGTAGATGAAATCTCTATTTCAAATGCCAATGAAGAAGAAGCGGTAAACATTATCATGGAAGAAGGTGGGAAATCACTTGAATCCGTTACTGTTAAATCTTCTGCACGCGGAAGTGCCAAAGGAGAAACGATCAATGCGTTAATCGCCTATCAAAGAAATACCTCTACGGTTGCCCAGGTGGTTTCTGGGGAGGCAATCAGGAGATCACCCGATAAAAACACCAGTGAGGTTTTAAAAAGAGTTCCGGGTACATCTGTTCAGGAAGGCAAATATCTTGTGGTTCGTGGATTGGCAGACCGTTACAACCAGGCAATGGTAAATGGTATTTTGTTAAGCAGTACCGAGCCGGACAGGAAAACGTTTTCTTTCGATGTTTTTCCGGCCCCTATGATTGATAATATCATAATTAATAAAGCATTTGTTCCGGAGCTGCCGGGTGAGTGGGCTGGTGGTTTAATTCAGGTGAATACTAAAGATGTACCTTCTTCTAATTTCTTTACAGTTCAAATAGGAACAGGTTTTAATACACAAACAGCCGGGTCTGATTTTTACCAGTATCAGGGTGGAAAATTAGATTGGCTTGGTATTGATGATGGTAAAAGATCTTTGCCAGATGGATTTCCTACCAAAACTGCCTTCAACAGCCTTGACCAGACTCAGAAAACGGTTTTTGGTAAGCAATTTGAAAATGTTTGGTCAACCACCAGGAACAGTTCCAATTTTCTGCCTGTAACTAATAAGTCTTTCCAATTGAGTGGTGGATTTAATTCTAAACTGGGTGCCAATAACAAACTGGGTGTTGTATTAGCACTAACGTATAATCAGAGTTTCAAAAGAACCAATTTTGCCAATCGTTTATATTCTATAAGCAACTCGATTGCCAGTCTGAACTTCGATTATTTCAATGATAAATACAGTCAGGATATTTTGGCAGGGGCATTGGGTAATATAACGCTTCAACTGGGTAACAATCATAAAATATCATGGAAAACGATTTTGAATGTTAATGCTACAGATTATACAACTAAGCGTACAGGTAAAGATTTCGAGAACGATCCTATCAATGGAGAAAATATCAGAGCAACAGAATTGGCGCTGAAATCAAATACTTTCTTTAACACAAGCCTCTCAGGCGATCATAACCTTCCGCAACTGAAAGCTAAATTTCATTGGTTCGGAAGCTTTAATATTCTTGATCAGTATATTCCTGATCAAAGAAGAATTCAATATAACCAGAATGTAGTTGTACCGGGCTCTCCTTATTCTTTATTGATCTCTGCATCCAAAACTTCTCAGAGAAGCGGCAGCAGGTATTATGGCTCTCTGAGTGATTATGTTTATACCGGTGGTGGTGATATTGCCAAAAGCACTACGATAAACGGATTGAGTCAATCTGTTAAGATCGGTTATATGTTACAGGTTAAAGACAGGTTATTTGATTCAAGGCCTTTTTCAATTTACCTGCCTTCTGATAATCCTTCTTTACGCCTTCTACCTGAAGATGTTGTATTCAGTCCTCAAAATTTCGGAACAGGGTTCGATAATAAATTTGCGTTCAATGAAATTTTTGGTGATCAATACAGATATGTAGCAAATACTATTCTGAATGCGGGTTTCCTACAGTTTGATAATCAGTTATCCAGTCAATTACGTGCCACATGGGGATTACGTTGGGAAAATTTTGATCAGGTAGTAGGTAGTATGAATCAGAAAGATCCACGTCATGTTTATTCCAAAGTAGATGATTTCCTTCCGGGTTTGAATCTTACCTATAAGACCAATGAACAAACCAATCTTCGTCTCTCCGGTTCTCAAACCGTGATTCGTCCTGAGTTTCGTGAACTGAGCCCTTTTGCTTTCTTTGATTTTGATCTGGGAGCAACTACAACCGGTAACAAATCATTGGTTCGTACAAAAGTAACCAATGCTGATCTCCGTTATGAACTTTATCCAAGAGCAGGTGAATTGTTTACGATAGGTGTTTTCTATAAATACTTTGATAAACCGATCGAACTATATTTTAATCAGACTGGAGCCGGAAGTTCAAGCACGTTTAACTATATCAATGCCGATAAAGCCTCCGGATATGGTGCAGAACTGGAATTCAGAAAGAAATTAGATGTGGTAGCTGATGGTCTTCGGAATTTCACATTCCAGGGTAATTTCTCTTATATCTATAATCGTGTTACCAGAGCGGGTACAAATCTGGACCGACCAATGCAGGGACAAAGTCCATACCTCATTAATGCCACATTACAGTACGATGTAGAGAAAGCAGGACTTAGCACTACCTTATTATTTAACCAGATTGGCCGCAGGATTCTGTATGTAGGAAGCAGTGATTATCCTCCGGTATGGGAGCATCCACGTGCTTTGGTTGATTTTCAGATCGCTAAAAAAGTACTGAAGAGAAAAGGGGAAGTAAAACTCAATGTATCAGATCTTCTGAATCAGGTAGCCTATTACTATCATGACCTGAATAATAATGGCCGGTTTGATAAAACTACTGATGCCACTTCCATTGCCCGTAAGTACGGTACTAACATAAACATATCTTTTTCTTATAATATCAAATAAGTTATCACTAAAAATCTATAAAAAAGCGAACATGAAAAAGTTACTCATTCTGATTGCATCGGTTGGTATGATTGCAAGCAGTTGTCGTAAGATAGAAGTTGATGGCGGTACTACTACCACCACTACAACTCCTGCTACAACCGCAGAAAATACAATCCTTGAAGGCAGGATCATTGCAAATCTTACGCTGAAAGCGGCCTATACTTACAAATTGCGTGGTCTTGTTTATGTTACCAGTGGTGCCATCCTTACCATTGAGCCGGGAACAAAGATCGTTGGGGAAAATGGAAAGAACGGTGCTTTGATCATCACTCGTGGTGCAAAGATCATTGCAGACGGTACTTCTGACAAACCTATTGTATTTACTTCAGAAGCCGCAACACCGCAACGTGGCGACTGGGCAGGTGTTGTATTATTAGGTCAGGCACCTAATAACTCTTCGTATAATGGCGTTGACGGAGTAGGAGAAATTGAAGGAGGTGTTAATAATAGTGATGGACTGGGTTTATATGGTCTGGGTGCTACTTCCAATCTGGCCGACAACAGTGGTATTCTGCGTTATGTACGTATTGAATATGCCGGTTATGCATTTCTTCCGGATAAAGAGATCAACGGTTTAACTTTTGGCGGTGTGGGTAACCAAACCGTTATTGACTATGTACAGATATCTTACGCCAATGACGATTCATTTGAGTGGTTTGGCGGTTCTGTTAACTGTAAACACCTGATCTCATTCCGTACCCTGGATGATGATTTTGATACGGATAACGGTTTCAGCGGAAAAGTTCAATTTGGTATATCTGTACGTGATTCTGCTATTGCTGATATCTCTAAGAGTGAAGCATTTGAATCAGATAATGATGCCAACGGATCAGACAGGTTAACCTTTCTGCCTGCTATTCCGGTAAGCGCCAATAATCCTGTTGCCATTGCACCGGTTAAAACCAATGCTGTATTCTGTAATATGACTTTGATAGGACCCAAAGCAACAGCCACTTCAATTGGCAATAGCTTATTCCTGGCAGGAGCACAAATACGCAGAAACAGTGAGATAAGCATTTTTAACTCTGTATTCCTTGGATGGAATGGTGGTTCTGTAAATGCACTTTTAATTGATGCAAGTAAAGGAACTGCTACTGATAAAAACCTGGATCCAACTGGTGGTCTTAATTTTAAAAATAATATCATAGCTGGCCCTTCAACCAATTCAGTTTCTTATGCAGCTGCTGTACCCGCTACCGGAGCAACAACTGCTACCATCACTGCCTGGGTAAATACAACAGCTTATGGTAATTCAATGCTGGCCAATAATACAGATGTTGGCTTAGGTGCTCCTTTTAATTACAGCGCACCAGATTTTAATCCCAGCGCTGCTACCGTTCCTGCTGCAACAGGTGCTGATTTTACAAGTACAAAATTAAAAACATCTACTACGGGTAAATTAGATTTTACAGTGGTAGCCTATAAAGGAGCCTGCGGTGTAGGTGATACCTGGTGGAAAACATGGACATCTTTTAAATAAAATACTTTTTGCTTCAAAAGCCGCCTGTATTGATGCAGGCGGCTTTTTCAATTAATTGTAATAAGAGCTATCGATATGAGAAGTGCAAGCTTGCTGATGATACTTTGTATCGTATTTCTGTTTAGTTGTGAGACGGCACAAAAAGAAAATACGGAAGCCGATAAAAAAACAGATACCGTTAAAGTGGTTGATGAAATAAGATCCAATACTTCCTTTATATATGACCTGAAAGCCCTGGAAGAATCATTCAGTAATGATAACTGGTTGATTCCCGGTAAGAAAGACAGCAGTTATTTTTATTTCAGCCGTATCGGTGATTTTAAAGTGAATACCTATGAGTATGTGCTGGTAAAAGGAGATTCTGCTAAAGTGAAGTATGCACACGTTGAAAAGGAAGGAGATAAATTATCCTGGGAATTTGACGGAAAAAAATTGTTATTAAGCAACGCGTCAGCAGCGAGATCATTATGGACTGTGGCAGGGAATGATTCGCTTATGTATGAGTTTCTTCGTGTTGATAAAAACACCATAAGACTTACTTACCCAGATAAAAAGGCAGTAGTTATAAAAAACTATTACCGTTCAGCCTGTTCCTGGTAAGAAGCCGTTATGATTTTTCCAACGGAACACATTATGCATTTGACACAACACAGTTCAGACAGAAAAAATAAACCGGTTATATAACGTTTTCAACGCTTCCCTATGAAAGTAAAGACATTTATCAGTCAATCTTCGCATAAAGAATTCTTTGATCTTGTGGATACGGTTATATCAAATAGTCTTGAGATTGGAGCTAAGGATAAGGAAATGTTCATAACAGAATTGGCTAAGGAAAAAGAAATGCTGGAGATCACTTATGCTCAGTATAAAGGGAAGTTCGACGAGTTACACCGGCTCATATCTGAATACCAGGCACAACAAACTGCCATCCGTAAGAAGATCAGAATGGTACAGCTTGATAAAAAAGAGAAAAAGGTGTCAGGTTCCGGTTATTTCAAAACAAGTATCCGTTTGGGTGGATCTTTTCAGATTCTTTTATATTTACTCCTCAACAGCTTTTATTTTGATGATATATGGGATGCTTTTTCTGATGTGATAGAAGTTGTTATATAGAGGCCATTATCTCGGGTGACTGGTTTCTACTGTTTGTAATAAATTCTCTTTTTGCCATACCAGGTTCCAGAAACAGGCCTGGTATTTTTTATTCACTTCCCAAAAACCATTGGCTTGATACCGTCTGGAGGAAGTAGGTAGCGTAAGTGTAGGAATGTAAGCTACTTCACCATATTTCGATATGCGTTTTCCCATATCTACATCATCTCCGTAAAATGTAAGCGCTGTGTTATAGCCACCTGCACTCTCGAGGATCTCGGCACGTACAAATGTATTACCACCAATAAGTATTGCGGCCCTCCCAGCTATTTGCACCATGGTAT
>CANGOX010000114.1 GCA_947455605.1 Chitinophagaceae bacterium | reverse complement strand
GTTTACTAACGGGAATTACCAAAGTGTTGAATTGTACAAAACAGATTTGCGCAAAAATGATACGGTTTATGTTGAAATGCAATGCATTGATAAAGCTGTTTTTCAGTATTTCAATCAAATTAGTAATGTTGATCAGGTATCTGGGCAGCCAAACCTTGCCCCGCAGAATCCAATCTCAAATATTTCCGGTGGCGCAATAGGTTATTTCAGTGCCTTTTGCAAACAATCCAGAACTGCGGTAGTTAAGTAGTTAATTGAATCACATTCGTTTCATACATAATGTGAATTAGCAGCAGTTATTAATTTTAGTGGTGAGTAACCTATTTTATGTTACTTAAAAATTCAAGCAAACTTTATAAGAGAATGTGATCCCGTATCAAATGATTACTCACTTTTGGAAAAAGATATTTCCTAAAAGATATGTTAGCATTGATCAGTTGATTCCTTTTTTAACGTTTGTCTGGTCCTGAAATAGCTTTACAGTAATCCAATTAAGGATAACTGAAAAGAAAAATCAAAAAAGCCATAGAAGCCCCTCAGCTCGCAGCCATAATACCGTCGCACTAAAGATGGGAGGGACACCAGTACTTAGCCAGATCCAATCGGTATCGATCCCGAACCGGGAGGGGGGCATGCTATAAGTTGGGCTCAGCTGGAACACGTAACAACCTTGTATGACTTGGTTAAGAGTTGGAAATCTGACAGCCAAACCATCACCACAGTATCATCGGGTTTAGATGAAAACAAAAAACCCCTGAAACTCAACGGTATCAGGGGTTTTCGTATTTTGCTAGTAGCCGGTACGGGAATCGAACCCGTCTTTGCCCCGTGAAAGGGGGCTGTCCTAGCCGATAGACGAACCGGCCGTCTTTTTGTTTATCGGGACGCAAAAATAGGCTCATGACCCTTTTCTGCCAAATCATTTTTGAAAATAAATTAAAATCCTTTGTTTACAAGGGTTTTAGCAAGTCCTGAACGGTAAATCCCGGTTAAAAACTCCTCCAAAAGCCTTCTCACAACTCACTACTCACCACTCACCACTCACCATTCACCATTCACCCCTCACCGTTCCCTAACACCTGTTAACTAAAAATAATGAGCATTTTCCTCATATTCCTTGTAAATTCGCGTCTCGTTTTCGATTTTTTCAATCATTTAAACAAGGAATTCAATGAGTACAGTTAAAGTAGCTATCAACGGTTTCGGACGTATCGGCCGTTTGGTATTTCGCCAGATCTATAACATGGATGGTATTGAAGTAGTCGCTATCAATGATCTGACCAGCCCGCAAGTATTGGCACACCTCTTAAAATATGACAGCGCACAAGGCCGTTTTGAAGGCGCTACCGTTACCTCTACAGCCGATTCAATTGTTGTAAACGGTGAAACCGTTAAGATCTATGCACAAAAAGATCCTGCACAAATTCCATGGGGAGCTCATGGAGTAGATGTGGTGATCGAATCAACCGGTTTCTTTGCCGATAAAGACAAAGCACAGGCGCATATCACCGCAGGTGCCAAAAGAGTGGTGATATCAGCTCCCGCAACCGGCGATCTGAAAACCGTTGTATTCAACGTAAACCACGCAATCCTGGATGGTTCTGAAACCATTATCTCTTGCGCATCATGTACCACCAACTGTCTGGCCCCTATGGCTAAAGTGCTGAATGATAAATATGGTATCACAACCGGTATCATGACCACCATCCACGCTTACACCAACGACCAGAATACCCTGGATGCCCCACACCCTAAAGGCGATCTTCGCCGTGCAAGGGCTGCAGCAGCCAATATCGTTCCTAACAGCACAGGTGCTGCCAAAGCCATCGGCCTGGTATTACCTGAGTTAAAAGGTAAACTGGATGGTTCTGCACAACGTGTACCTACTATCACCGGTTCATTAACAGAACTGGTAAGTGTATTGGGTAAAAAAGTAACCGCCGAAGAGATCAATGCAGCTATGAAAGAAGCAAGCAACGAAAGCTTTGGATACAATGAAGATGAAATTGTAAGTACTGATATCATCGGTACCCATTTTGGTTCACTGTTCGATGCCACACAAACCAAAGTATTAACCGTAGGCGATTCACAACTGGTAAAAACCGTAAGCTGGTACGATAACGAAATGAGCTACGTAAGCCAGCTCGTGCGCACCGTTAAATATTTTGCAGGATTGATCTCTAAATAAGTTTGTTGACCAGCGACTGAAGCGCTACTCAGCTTTTGTTGTGTCACTCACTTCAACGTACAGAACAATCATGAACTATTGTAAACACATAGTAACATAGTTAATACAAAAGGGCACATAGATTCTATGTGCCCTTTTTGATTTTATAAATAGATAAATCATTAATTGCTCTTTGTATTTAGAAATGTCTGCTATTCAAATTTCAGTCAGTCCCTGTGGAGCGACCTCTTTGGGTTCGGTGCCGAGCGAAGGCGATGGCAGACAAATCATGCGAAGCTGATTTGGCAGAGGCCAAAGTAGTCGCGGAATAGGGACGAGGCCCAGCGGCCATGAGCGACCCGGGTCTATAAATAATAGAGTGTTACCTTTATAAGGAAATCACAACTGGTAAACATTAAATAGCTGATTAAACATTCACAAGCAATCCATAAAAAAATGAGCAGATTCACAACCCACAACTTCAAAAACCAGAAAGCCCTCATCCGCGTAGACTTCAACGTTCCGCTGGATGCCGCCTTCAACATAACAGATGATACGCGCATGCGCGCCACTATACCCACCATCACCAAAATTTTGAATGATGGCGGAAGCGTGATCCTGATGAGTCATCTTGGCCGTCCAAAAGACGGACCTACCGATAAATATTCACTCAAACACCTGGTAAATCATTTGGTGAAATTATTGAAAGGTGTCACTGTAAAATTTGCAGATGATTGTATCGGTGCCTCTGCCTATGAAAAAGCAGCTGCCCTGCAACCCGGAGAAGTCTTATTACTCGAGAACCTCCGTTTCTACAAAGAGGAAGAAAAAGGTGATAAGGACTTTGCAGAAAAACTCAGCAAACTCGGCGATGTATATGTGAACGATGCATTCGGTACCGCACACCGTGCACACGCATCCACAGCTGTGATCGCACAATTCTTCCCCGGAGATAAAAAAATGTTCGGCACCGTAATGGATGGAGAAGTGTCCAGCGCAGAAAAAGTAATGCATAATAGCGAGAAACCTTTCACCGCTATCATCGGTGGTGCCAAAGTGAGCGATAAGATCCTGATCATCGAAAACTTATTGGAACGCGCAGATCATATCATCATCGGTGGTGGTATGGCATACACATTCATGAAAGCAGAAGGCGGAAAGATCGGAAGTTCTCTATGTGAAATGGATCGTTTAGACACAGCCCTTGAATTATTAAAGAAAGCAGAAGCCAAAGGCGTATGTATACACCTGCCCTCAGATTCTGTGATCGCAGATAAATTTGCGGCCGATGCCAATATCTCATCCGCCCCCAGCAACGATATCCCTGATGGCTGGATGGGCCTCGATATCGGCATGAATGCCATTGAGCAGTTTACCAACTGCATCAAACATTCCAAAACCATTCTCTGGAACGGTCCCATGGGTGTTTTTGAAATGGAAAAATTCCAGCACGGTACCAAAATGATCGCCACAGCCATTGCAGAAGCAACACAGGCCGGAGCCTATTCATTGGTAGGCGGCGGCGACAGCGTAGCAGCTGTAAACCAGTTCGGCTACACAGATAAGGTTAGTTATGTATCCACCGGCGGCGGCGCCCTACTCGAATATTTCGAAGGAAAAGTATTACCCGGCATTGCAGCTATCAACGAATAAGAAAATAATACAAAGCTGAAATTTCCCCTCCATGCACCGCATGGAGGGGAAACCGGCGCAGCAAAGTAGGTGTAGCCAGTCTATTTGCGAAACTGCATATCGTTTACTAATAAACCAGTAAACCAATAAACAATTCAACCAAACCCGTCAAAATGCCATCCCAACCGGATGGCATTCCTTTTGTAATATTTCAACCATTATTACGACAAACAAGTAAATTACATCTAAATCAAACTTTGTATGAGTACCAAAAACATTACCCTGATCGTCATCCTGGCCCTTGTGGTCTTTTTAGGCTTTTCGGGTTGTAACGGCTATAATGGCCTGATCAAGCAGGATGAGAACGTAAACAACGCATGGAATAAAGTGCAGAGCGATTACCAGCGCCGCGCAGACCTGATCCCTAACCTGGTGAATACTGTAAAAGGAGAAGCCAACTTTGAACAGACCACTTTAACCAAAGTGATCGAAGCCAGAGCCAGTGCTACCCAGATGAAAGTAGACGCCAAAGACCTGACTCCTGAAAAATTACAGCAGTTCCAGGCCAGCCAGGGACAGTTATCTCAGGCCCTCGGCCGCTTACTGGTAGTGTCTGAGCAATATCCTAACCTCCGTGCAAACGAAGCGTTCCGTGGATTACAGGCACAACTGGAAGGTACCGAGAACCGTATCAAAGTGTCACGTAACGACTTCAACGATGCCATTCAGGCATACAATGTAAAAGTCCGTTCATTCCCGATGAATATTTTCTCAGGTATGTTTGGATTTAAAGCCAAAGAAGGTTTCAAAGCCGAAGTAGGTTCTGAAAAAGCTCCTGAAGTAAAATTCTAAAACAGCATGCTGGGATTATTTAAACGCAAGCCCGTCGATTTCTTTTCCGAAGAGGAGAAGAAATCGATCGTGCAGGCGATCGAAAGAGCCGAACACAGAACCAGTGGGGAAGTGCGGATCTATATAGAAAGCCATTGCACCAGCACAGATCCCGTTGCCCGCGCCAAAGAATTGTTCCTCGAATTAAAGATGAATGAAACCTCTGCGCGTAATGGTGTACTGCTGTATCTCGCCATGAAAGACAGAAAATTGTCGGTATATGGCGATGAAGGTATTCACCGGAAAGTAGGCGATACATTTTGGAATGCTGCAGTAAAAGATATGCTGGAACATTTCAACAATAAAAACTTTACAGCAGGAATTACCGATATCATCTTCAAAATTGGCGAAGCATTAACTGCTCATTTTCCTTTTGATGAAAATAGTGATAGTAATGAACTGCCCGATGATATTGTGTTCGGAAAATAGCCCGAACCCAAAAACAACGAAACACCCTTAATGAAAAAACTTCTTTTCATATTACTTACGGTATTCTCTTTTGCAACGGTTTCAGCGCAGAATGTGTTACCCAAACCCAATCCACCAAGATTGGTTACCGATGCGGCAGGAGTTCTGTCTGCAGACCAGGTAGAAACACTCGAAAGCAAACTGGTAGCACTGGACGACAGTACATCCAACCAGATAGCGGTGGTATTGATCAAAACCCTTGGTGATAATGCCATCGAAGATTATGCATTGAAATTGTTTCGCGAATGGGGTATCGGTAATAAGAAAACAAATAATGGTGTCCTCATCATAGCCGCTATCGACGACAGAAAAATGTGGATCGAAGTTGGCTACGGACTGGAAGGTGCCATACCTGATGTAACAGCATCAAGCATCTACCGAAATGAAATGGTGCCTGAATTTAAAAAGCAGAACTATTACCAGGGAATCGATAATGCCATCAATGCATTAACAAAAGCCGCAGCAGGAGAATATAAAGTTCAGAAAGAAAAGAAAAGAGGCAATAGCGGAAGCGGAAGTGGATCCATTTTTACTTTCCTGTTTTTAATTGTGATCGTTATTCTGATCCTCGCACGCGGTGGCCGTGGTGGACGCGGAGGTGGCAGCGGCGGACTGGGCAGCATTGCCAACGCAGTGATCTTATCCTCCTTATTAAATGGCGGTGGCCGTGGTGGCGGAGGCTGGGGCGGCGGTGATAGCGGCGGCGGTGGTTTTGGTGGTTTCGGCGGCGGCAGCGCCGGTGGTGGTGGAGCAGGTGGTAGCTGGTAATAAATAAATTGAAAATCATTATAAATAGTTAGGAGCAATCCCAACATCAACCAAAAAGCCATCCAGCTGCATAGCGGGATGGCTTTCATTTTTTATAATAAATAAATCGTTAGTAATCATGCAACACAATTATACGAAAGCATTAATCTCTAATGTGATTCATTGCATAACTAATTAATAAAATTGGATAAACTAATTATTCAAAGAATAGTTCCTGATCAGTCCCTGTGGACGGGCCTCTTTTGGTTCGGTGCCGGGCGAATGGCCGCGGCAAACAAAATGATGCGAAGCACATTTTGTTAGAGGTAAAAGCAGCCCGGTAACAGGGACGAGGCCTAGCGGCCGTGAGCGACCCACAGCTTCGAATAGCCGGAGGATCGATTTAAAAAACACCACACACTAAATCAAGAATACTATTTCTTCTCACTAGGCAATTTCAATCTCACATATTCCGCCATCTCCTTCGCTCCATCTGCTTCTTTCTTGGCAGCCAGCCCCTTCAAAGCAATCCCATTAATAAAGGGATCTGTCTGTACACGGATAGATTGCGGCAGGTCATCCCTGAACTTCACGATCATATCCACACCCTTTTTAAAATTGGCCAGATTGCTTACAGAACCCAGAAACTGCACAAAAGAGGTCAGTGCAGGAAACTTAGCCTGTGATAAAGGGATCTGCTCAAAATTATCTGCAACAAAATCAAAAGCTGTTTCATCACCATAAGTAATGATCACTTGCGTAATGGCCGTTAACAGTCTGCCCTTGTTCTCATCTTTGGTAAGAGTATTGGCAGTGGCAAAAGCCAGCTTCCCATCCAATTCAGCCAACGCTTCAAGTGCTGCACCCGCAACAGAATAAGAAGAGTCCTTGGTTAATTTCAGGAAAAAATCTTTGTAACTGTCGTTTTTCAGTTTACCCAACGCATCAATGGCCGCGGCTTTTACCAGTGAATGTTTATCTTTTTTTGCTATGGTTTCTAATTGGCTAATGGTAGCAGCTTCCAGTGTGGCATTGCCAAAACCTTTTATGGCAAGTATCCTCAAAGCATAAAAAGGATCATCCAGCGCTTTCACCAGTAAGCCATAAGCAGCAGCATCACTGGTTCTTTTGGAAGCAAACTCGATCGCTTCCCTTCTGTCTAAGAATTTACCGGCATAGGTATATTGATGAATATACTCGGCAATTTTCTTATCATCTTTTTTCTCGGTCAGTAATATTTTATCACCATCAACATTGATCAGGTCCGGTTTGGAAGAAACGGCAAAAGAAAAAGTATCTGTCTTATTCTCTGCCCATACGGTATAACGTTTCTTATTGCTTCCCTGGTAAATATCAATGGCTATCGGCAGTTTGAATAATTTATCACCCGCCTGTGTTTGTTTGATGAATACTTTGGCGGTAGTGGCAGCTGCATCATATCCATAACTGATCTCCAGTTTAGGATTTCCGTTACCAAAATACCATTGGTTAAAGAACCAGTTCAGGTCCTTACCGGTAACTTCTTCAAAAGCCATTCGCAGTTTATGCGCACTGCCGTTTCCGAATTTATTGGCTGTGAGGTATGTATTCAAAGATTTGAAGAAAGCCTCATCACCTACAAAATTGCGCAGCATATGTAAGATCCTGCCGCCCTTCTCGTAAGTAACCGCATCAAACATATCTTCCTTGTCGGCATAATAAAAACGGACAAGGTTGTTGTTCTTTCCACCTCTTGTGAAATAGGTCTGCATGTCTTTATAATTCTCAAAACCCGCGGCGTCAGCGCCATACTTGTGTTCCGCCCATAATACCTGACTGTAATTGGCAAAACTTTCATTCACGGTAAGATTGCTCCAGCTCTCAGCTGTAACCAGATCACCAAACCATTGGTGAAACAGTTCATGCGCAACCGTACTTTCCCATTCATTACCATCGATCAGTTCACGTGCATTCTGCTGTGCACTCTCCTGGTGTAAAGTGGCCGTGGTATTTTCCATGGCACCACTCACATAATCACGTCCTACTATCTGACTGTATTTTACCCAGGGATATTCAATGCCGGTAACTTTTTCAGAATAGAATTTCATCATCTCCGGTGTGTTGCCGAAAATTTTACGGGCCACTTTCTCGTAAGACTTTTCTACATAGTAATTCACTTCCTTGCCTTTGTAACTGTCTTTCACTACCGCAAAATCACCCACACCTATAAAGAACAGGTAAGGACAATGCGGAAGGTCCATCACCCAGGTATCTGTACGGGTGCCATCTGCATTCTTCTTTTGTGAAGTGAGTTTGCCATTGGAGAGCGATACATATTTATCAGGCACGGTAAGGTTAAACTCCTGCGTGGTCTTTTGATTGGTCTTATCAATCGTAGGTATCCAAACAGAAGTAGCTTCTGTTTCACCCTGGGTCCAGATCTGTGTGGGCTTGGTCTTATCTTCTCCTTTCGGATTCACAAAATATAACCCCTTGGCATCAGTGATCGCAGTACTTCCTTCAGCCTGCAACTCATCAGGTTTGGCGGTATACTCTATATACACAACGTATTTCTCATCTTTCAGATAGGTCTTATCAAGATGAATATTCAGGAAAAGGCTGTCGTACACATATTGTAAGGGAATATTCTTCCCGGCTTTCACCAACGCTACTTTATAAATATTCATACCCTTTGCGTCCAGCTGCAAAGAGTCGGTTGCATAAAAATGAGGTTTCAGTGTGATCCATACTTTCCCGTTCAGGTAAGATTTGCTGTAATCAAACTTCGCATCCAGTTTCGTATGCACCAGATCGTTGATCCTGGTGGGGGTTGCACGATAGATCGTTTTCCAGTCAGCATCTGCAGACAGCTGGAGCTGCGCATTCACAAAATGCACCATACAAATAGCCAGTAATAAGAATAGTTTCTTCATGTATCTTTTTTGAGAAACCTAAAGGTAAATGCACTCACTATCTCTCAAGTATGATTTTTGTGAAAGGAAAATTAAACTGATAAATCTGTAGGGGCTGCTGAGAGATAAGCTATTTAAGTAGATTTGTATAAACAACAGATAGATGTCATTCTCTACCTATACTTATCGGTTCATTGTTGCCCTAATGGTTTTGCTGCTTTGTGAGTCTGCCATGGCCCAGCCGGTTAGCTTTATCCATATCCAGTCTGAGAACAACCGGTCTTTTACTGTACAATGGAACGGAAATGCCTATCCATCATCTGCCACGGGTTATCTGGTAATTCCGCAGGTTGGGGCAGGGGAGCAAACCCTGGTCTTCAGTTTTCAGGATACTTCGCTTCCTGATTACAGCTTTACCCTTACCATAGATGATAAGCCCCGTGGCTTTTCCCTCAGGCAATCCATTAGCAATACCTGGAGCCTGTTTGATATGGTAAGTTTTACCGTAACAAAAGGGTCCGAAAAAATGAAACCGAAAGAAGAAAAGCCCGTACTGGTGATAACCCAGCCTGCGGAACCTGAGAAAAAGTCCGTGCCCGTAGCCGATACAACGGCAAAAATGGTATCTGCTCCGGTTACAGCATCCATCATCGAAAAGCCTGTCACGGCTAAAATACCCCGCTCCACAGAGCCACCTATTCAGAAGATCTTCGATAAGACCAATAGCTCCGGAATTGACCAGGTATATATTATCATCAATAAAGGCAAGGCAGATACCGTCGCGGTTTTCATCCCTGCACTGAAAGAAGAACAACCCAAACAATCTGCCCGTATATATAAAAAGGAGGGGACTAAAACGGATCTGACCTTCCTGTTTATCCAACCGGCTTATGTTGATCGTATAAAACTGTCTATTAAATAAGTACTATGCCAAGGTATTTCCTGGAACTTTCTTACAAAGGCACAGCCTACAGCGGTTTCCAGGTGCAGGAAAATGCCCATACCATACAGGGAGAAATCGAAAAAGCCCTGCTTACCCTGTTCAAAACCCCTTTTGACTTAACGGGTTCGTCGCGCACAGATGCAGGTGTGCATGCCAACCAGAACTTTTTCCATTTCGATTCAGAAACAGCGATCCTTCCCAAAAGCATCTATAACCTGAATGCCATTGTACCGGCGGATATCAGTATCAAAGGCATTTACCCTGTTCCGGATACGGCCCATTGTCGCTTTGATGCGGTTTCCAGAGAGTATAACTACTTCATTTACAAGGAGAAGAATCCTTTTTTAAACGACAGGGCCTGGCAGTTTCCCTATCCCGTTGATCTGGAACTCCTGCAGGAAGCAGCTAAAACCATCTCCCGATACCAGGATTTTACCAGTTTTTCCAAGCGCAATACCCAGGTAAAGACCTTTATCTGCACGATAGAAACATCAGAATGGGTGCAGGAAGGTCCCTTATTAATATATAAAGTGCGTGCCAACCGCTTTTTGCGGGGTATGGTACGCGGGCTGGTAGGTACGATGCTGAAAGTTGGGAGAGAACAGCTGGATATAGATGGGCTAAGGTCTGTGATCGAGGCAAAAGATTGCTCAAAAGCCGATTTCTCTACGCCGGCACAGGGTTTATTCCTGAACCGGGTTATTTATAAGGATTCGTTAAAGCCATTTCTGCAACCGGGCGGTTAAATAAAGCGGTGCTAAACTCCCGAAAGACCGGGTTTCGGGAGATATAGATGTTCTGGCAGGCTTAAATCACCTCATAAACGATCGATCCGATCCCTGTTTCAGACAGGCTGAAAGTTTTTTTACAGGCTGAAACACTTGCTATCACTCTATTTACCCTCCTTTGACAGAATTAATTTTGAAAAAGATTTGTTTAAAAGAAATCCGGGGTTATCTTTGCAACCCGCTTTTACAAAAAGAGGATGTTCTTTGCAGGTTCAGCAAATCAATGGCAGATAAATATTTACCTCTTTTTTGAAGAAAAATTTGGTAGATAAAATAACAAGCTTATCTTCGCCGCCCGTTCAACAAAACGGTAGTTCTCTGAAGAAGAAATAAGGGTTTTGTGAAAAAGAAATTTGAAGAAAATTCAAATTAAATTTGGCTCGGAAAAAAACCTCTTTATCTTTGCAGCCCGTTAAAAAACGGTAGTTCTTAAAACGATTTATTTTGATTAAAAAAGTTTGAAATTTCTTCAAATAATTTTGGTCACAAAAATAAAGGCTCTTACCTTTGCAACCCCGATAAAAAGGGTGGCTTAGTAAAGCCAAAAGATCTTTGAAAGTTTGGAAGCAACAGCAGCATAAAACTAGATTTGAATTTAGATTTTATGGTAAGGTTTACAGCAATCAAAAAATAACAACATACCGATTGTTAATTTCAATTTATTGAGAGTAATAGTCAGGTCAAACAACAACATTTACAATGGAGAGTTTGATCTTGGCTCAGGATGAACGCTAGCGGCAGGCTTAATACATGCAAGTCGTGGGGCAGCGCAGGTAGCAATACTGGGCGGCGACCGGCAAACGGGTGCGGAACACGTACACAACCTTCCTAAAAGTGGGGAATAGCCCAGAGAAATTTGGATTAATACCCCGTAACATAGCGATGTGGCATCACATTGCTATTATAGCTTCGGCGCTT
>CANGOX010000113.1 GCA_947455605.1 Chitinophagaceae bacterium | reverse complement strand
TGAGTTTACGTTCAAATTTATTGAATATGTGATGTATGAAGTAATGGGTCTTTTCCCCGGAAAATACATTCATATCTGCGGCGACGAATGTCCGAAAGACAACTGTAAACGATCTTAATTCTGCCAGCAGCTCATCAAAGAAAAAGGATTGAAGGATGAACATGGCTTACAGAGCTATTTTATCCAACGTGTTGAAAAATACCTCAACAGTAAGGGTCGCCAGATCATTGGCTGGGATGAGATCCTGGAAGGTGGCCTCGCCCCTAACGCAACGGTGATGAGCTGGCGCGGAGAAAAAGGAGGTATCGAAGCTGCCAAGCAAAAACACAATGTGATCATGACACCCGGCTCGCATGTATACCTGGATCATAGCCAGATGAAAAAAGAAGATTCTGTTGTGATCGGTGGTTTTCTGCCATTGCAGACTGTGTATGGGTATGAGCCTGTTCCCAAAGAGCTTTCGGCTGATGAAGAAAAATATGTATTGGGTGCACAGGGTAATGTATGGACAGAATACATGTCGAACCCTGCAAAGATCGAGTATATGATCTTTCCCCGTATGACGGCTCTCAGTGAAGTGCTATGGAGTTCCAAAGAGTTACGCAATTGGGCTGATTTCGAGAAAAGATTACCCTTACAGTTTAAGAGATACGAATGGTTAAAGGTAAATTATAGCAAAGCCTATCTTGATCCGGCGAATAAATAAGCACAAGTCTGCGTATTTATGCAGGATTTTTTAATTATTATGCAAGTTTGTGCATGAATTAACCAAAGAACTTTAGTTTTGTAAAAAATCAAATTTCCCATCAACATGGTAGATTCATTAGAAAAGATTCCGGTAAAGATCTTCCCAACTGCAAAAACCGGATCCGGATATGTAGCAGCAGAAATTGCTAAGCTAATTCGTGAAAAAGACAGCAGGGGTGAAACCTGTGTTTTAGGCATGGCAACCGGTGCTACCCCTATCCGATTATATGAAGAACTTGTTCGCTTACACAGAGAAGAAGGCTTGAGCTTTCGGAATGTAATCACTTTTAATCTCGACGAATATTATCCCATCGATAAGCTGGTGTACCAGAGTTATTGGAGTTTTATGCACAGGCATTTATTTGATCATATTGATATCAAGCCTGAAAATATTCATATTCCCAATGGTAGTTGGCCAAAAGATGAGATCAAAAAATATTGCGCCGAATATGAAAAAGAGATTGAAAGCGCAGGAGGTATTGACCTTCAGATACTGGGTATTGGCTTAAACGGACATATCGGATTTAATGAACCGGGATCCAGCATTTTTTCTAAAACAAGGCTGGTTCATCTGGATAATCTTACCCGTATTGCCAATACTTATGAATTTCAAAATATCTCAAAAGTACCCCGGATGGCCATTACCATGGGGATTGGCAATATTTTACAGGCAAAACGGATCTTATTGATGGGTTGGGGGCAAAAATCACAGATTATTGCCCGTTCTGTTGAGGGAGATGTTACCGAACAGGTACCTGCCAGTATTTTACAGCAACACAACGATTGCACCTTTGTTGTAGACACACCAGCTGGTGCAGATCTTACACGTATTAAATCGCCATGGCTTACCGGAGAATGTGTCTGGACCAAGCAGATGATCAAACGTGCAGTGGTGAATCTGGCACTCAAACTGAATAAATCGGTATTAAGTCTCACATATAATGATTATCTGGAAAACAGCCTTTCTGACCTGCTGGTTGAAAAAGGTGATGCCTATGAGATCAATCTCCAGGTTTATTATATGTTGCGCGACAGTATCACCGGCTGGCCAGGTGGCAAACCGGGTGCTGTGATTCCCACCCACCCTGAAAGAAGTGATCCTCATCCCAAAAGATGTGTTATTTTTTCTCCGCATCCGGATGATGATATCATCAGTATGGGCGGAACATTTATGCGTCTTCACGACCAGGGGCATGAGGTGCATGTTGCTTATCAAACCAGCGGAAACATTGCCGTAGCCGATGAATTTGTTACCCGTTTTATTGATTTTGCGGTAGGATTTGAAGATATGTTCGGGATCGATAATAACAAAAGCCAGGCTATCCTTACCGCCGCACGTGAATACATTGCCAACAAACAGAAAGATCAGCCGGATACGGATGAGATCCGCTCTATCAAAGGCTTGATCAGGCGTTGCGAAGCGAAAGCTACCTGCCGGTATGTTGGACTTACCGAAGACCGTTGTCATTTTCAGAATCTTCCTTTTTATGAAACCGGTGCCATAGAAAAAAGACCGATGGGCGAAGAAGATGTTCTGATCACGATGGAATTGCTGCGAAAATTAAAACCCCACCAGATCTTTTGTGCTGGTGACCTTGCCGATCCGCATGGCACCCATAAAGTTTGCCTGGAAGTAGTATTTGAAAGTTTGCGCAGGTTAAAAGCCGCCGGTGAACCCTGGATCAAGGACTGCTGGGTTTGGTTATACAAAGGTGCCTGGCAGGAATGGGATATTTCAGAAATTGAAATGGCAATACCCATGAGCCCTGACCAGGTAATGAAAAAACGTTTCGGCATTTTTATTCACCAGTCGCAAAAAGATATGGTACCCTTTCAGGGAACAGATAGCCGTGAATTCTGGCAAAGGGCAGAAGACAGGAATGCCAATACCGCCAATCTGTATGCTGCCTTGGGTATGACCAAATATGCAGCCATGGAAGCATTTGTGAGATGGCATTACTAAAGACTTGCTATTTTTGACGGATGCAATCGCAGGATCAACGGAATAAAACCATCGCAATGGCATGGAGAAAAGCATGGGCCGACCCTAAGTACAGGGTTAAGACCATTGTTGCTACTATTCTCTTATTGATCATATTGATGTCCTTCCCTATTTTCTTTTCCTTTATTGAAAGAAGGGAAGGGATCCAGTTTAACGACCGGCTGCTAAGGATCATTCCACCCATCGATGTATCAGGCCTCACATTTATCCTGATCTGGTCAATGAATCTTTTTATCTGTTTCCGCTCCGCACAAAACCCGGATATGTTTATCGTAATGCTCAGCTCGCTCGTGATATTATGTATATCACGCATGATCACCATCACACTGATACCGCTGAATCCCCCCATCGGTCTTATTCCGCTCAAAGACCCGATCAGCAGCCTATTTTACGGCGGCTCCGAAGTATTTATTACGAAAGACCTTTTCTACTCAGGTCATACCTCCACCCAGTTTTTGATCTTTCTCTGTCTCACTAAACGAAATGATAAGATCATCGCATTCATCGCCACCATCATCGTAGGCATGCTGGTATTGATCCAACACGTACACTATACGATTGATGTGCTGGCTGCTTTTGTATTTACTTATGTAGTCTATTTACTGGGAAAAAAGGTCGCTGACCTATAAAGTTGTAAGCAATCAATCAGTGGCTCCGAATCAAATAAAATTTCAAAATTTCCCAATTCCAAAATTCCAAAATCATTCCTCTAGAACGCTTCCCCCAGCTGCAGATAAAACCCATTATTCTTCCCCTGTCCTATTCCATAATCCAGGCGCATATTCAGTTTCTCTTTCTTATCCAGTGCAATACGTAAGCCACCACCATAAGAGAATTTCAGATCGGTTAAGGAATAGTCTGTAAAAGTGCTGCCTACATTTCCGCCTCCCCCAAAAGCAACAGCACTGATCCTTCTATAAACCGGGAAACGATATTCTCCCTGAAAGATCAGCATATTCTTGTCTTTATACCTTCCGTCATAATAGCCACGCATCCGGCTGGCACCTCCAAAGGAGGCCTGGCTGCGAATAGGTACTTCGCCTGTATTATTGAAACTGTATAACTGAAATGCCAGCACCTTATTATGAAAGACAGGGATGTATTTTCTGAGATCGAAAACCACATTGGTGTAATTAAAATCGGAACCCCAGAATTTATCAAAATGATTAAAAGAAAGTTGGCAAAACAGGCCGTTATCGGGTGCGAAAGCATTGTTGCGTTTGTCGTAAGTAAGGCTTGAACCCAGCCCCGATACATGATACCCTTCCTTACCGGTAAGTTTCTGCTGATCAAAAAGGCCACCGGGCACATAGTGAATATCCCAAACTTTTTGCGTTTCAAATAAGAGACCCACAAAAAACCTGGGGGCTATTTTTCGCAGCAGATGGAGGTAAACATAGAACTGCTTGAATTTATACGCCTCTTCATTAATATCCGGGGAGTTCTTGCCTAAACCCCAGAATTTGTCGGGGTATGAGCTGAAAGAGACCTGTTCATTCAGGATATATTTTTCTTTATCAAAATATTGTGACCCATTGATGGCTGTAACCAGCTGTTTTTTTGTGGAGTACAATAATAATAACTGTAAGTTCGACGTTCTAGATATCGTGTCCCTTTTCGATAAACGAAAGGTGGAGGAGCCGACTGTCCCGAAAGACCAGCCGGTTTCGATAGAACGGGCTATAACCGGAAATATCAACAGATGTTTGGCTTTTAGGCTGTCTTTTTGTGCATAAATACCCGTATTTAACGCAAAAACAACCGAAAATGCCCCAAAAAAACGAAAAATCATGCCATTGTTTTTTACTATAAGCGGTGTAAATTAACCTCTTATACTTTAACCGGCATAAAACTCTGCATAAATTGCTTAGATTTGCTCGTTTTTTAGGCCTAGCGCTTTTGTCTATTTTCGTAATAATTAATTAACATTACAGTCATAATTAACGTAACAGAAGAAAGAATGAAAAAATGGGATAGTCATTTTCAGCTGGGAGATACTGTAACCGCCGAGCAGTTGGATTTTTTTGATGAGCATGGGGTGATCGTATTCAGGAATTTCATCAGCAAAGAAAAAGTGGCCGCCTATCTCAATGAGCTCAAACGCCTCGAATCGCTTTGGATCGAAGAAGGACGCGATAAGGTGAATGGGATTCCATTGAAATTCGGTAAGGACGAACACGGTAATAAAACCATACAACGATTGTGTTTCAGCTCTTTATACAGCGAGGAACTGCATAATCTGTTGGAAGAACCCAAGTTGAAAGCCTTGATGTCATTTCTTACCCCTTATGAAGGCCGCATAGCCGAAAATGAGAAGGATGGGCTGGTGATCAATAACTACATCAATACCCCCAGCAGTACTTTTACCCAGATGGGCTGGCATACAGATTCTCCCCGTGACCTGTTCCTGGGACAAAAGATCATGCCGATGCTCAACGTGGGTATACACCTGGATAACTGTCCGTTTGAAAATGGCGGTTTGCGAGTATTGCCGGGAACACATAAGCAGAACATGCTGAAACTGCTTTTTGGAAAGAAATACTTCATTGATAATAACGATGACAGCCGCGAAGTAGGCTTTGACATCAACGCTGGCGATTTGTCTGTACATGATGGCCGTTTATGGCACAGAGTGAAACAATCGCCTAAATTTGGTGAAGAAAGCCGCAGAAGGGTTATGTATGTGCCTTTCATAACCGGAAAATACAAACCCAAGAGTGAAAGCAGTAAAACGCCTTTCTATCACAGATTTACCGGAAAAGTACATCATTGATACGTTTAACAAATTTTGAAAAAGGTCAGCTTTGAGTTGGCCTTTTTTTGTAATAGTCCAGAAGTCGGAAAGTCGGGAAAGTCCGAAAGTAAAACCGCCGCAACTTCTATCTTCCGGACTTCGCAACTTCATTGACTTTCGGACTAAATAAAAACTATGCCCTACGCACTCATTACCGGCGCCAGCAAAGGAATCGGAAAAGCCATTGCAGAAGAATTGGCTTCCCATAAAACAGACCTGCTTTTAGTAGCCAGAACAGGAAATTTATTAGTGGAGATTATTAATGATCTGAAAGTACGCTATGGCATTCAAGCAGACTATCTGGCAATTGACCTCTCCAACCCTGCCGCACCGGCTCAGATCAATAGCTGGATTACTGATAAGGGCTATGAAGTGAATATATTGGTGAATAATGCAGGCTATGGTCTTAGCGGCCCGTTTGAGCAGTATTCTGCCGAAGAGAATAGGGATATGATGCAGGTGAACATGAACATACCGGTAGAGCTCTGTAACCTGTTAATACCTGAACTGAAAAAACATCCCAAAAGTTATATCCTCAATATTGCCAGTGCTGCAGCTTACCAGGCTGTTCCGGGCTTGATGGTATATGCGGCCACCAAATCATTTTTACTCAGTTTCAGCCGTGGATTGGCTTTTGAACTGAAGAAAACCAATATATCAGTTACAGTGGTGAGTCCGGGTGGAACCGATACCGATTTTGCCAACCGTGCAAAAGTGGGTTCCAAAGCGGTAAAAGCGGGAGAAAAATTAAATATGACGCCTGAAGCGGTAGCCAAGTTGGCCGTAAACGCCATGTTTGCGCGCAAAACCGAAACCATCACGGGTTTCATTAATAAGTTAGGTACTTTCTTTGTTTGGTTATTACCAAAAAAACTAGTTGAAACATCCGCTGCAGGCATTTATGCCAAGGATTAATTGTAATTAAGGTAAGGATAGGTTTTGCCAATTCTTTTTTAGCCATTATATTTGCAACCCCAAACGGGAACGGATGGGTGAAGAATGGCTGCGTAGCTCAACTGAATAGAGTACCTCACTACGGATGAGGGGGTTTCAGGTTTGAATCCTGACGCGGTCACACAGTTTACTTCACTACAACACGGAATCCTGTAAATCAATGATTTACAGGATTTTTTGTTTTCACTATTCATCGTTTTCTATCGGTTTTCGTCGGATTTCGCTTCACCAAAGTGTCAGCAAGACCAGTAAATCTTACAAAAATTGAAAAAACGATGAAAAAATATAAATTCTGTTCTACCTAACGCTCAAGTACTCCTTAAAAAGTCCAACCCTACTTACCTAAGCATCCTGCAGGAAAGAAATAGGTTGAAATATGCTTTAACGCAGCTACTCATGCCAACGATAGGCACTATTAGGATAGATACGCCTAGAAATCAGCAACTAAACAAATTGTCATGAGATTCAATTTATTTCAAAAAAAAAATAGGGAACAGCCGGAATCAAACAGATTTTTTATAGAATAGTAAGCTATACGGTAAGGATTTCGCAAAGAAACAGTAACGCTCATTTCCTGAATGAGATAAATAATCTTTAAGCCAACTATTCCCCATTAATACCGAAATAAAAAGAACCAATACGGTGTAGCTAAAAAGCCATGGATGCTTCGAAATATGTCTACAAATATCTATTGAAACTTTCTCACTTTTATACAAGAAAAATATAAATACTTATGGAAAATTGCCTGGCTGTTAATAATCATCGAAATGGAAATAATATCAATGAATATTATCTGGAATCAATGGTTAAGCTACTGGCGGGGCACGAATTCAGAACGCCTTTAAATGGAATTGTTGGTTTTGCTGAATTGTTATGTGATAATAGAATGAATGTAACAACTGAAGAGCAAACTGAATATTTAAAACACATTCTTGTTAGTACAAAACGTTTAAATAATCTTTCAGACAGATTAAGGATTTGGTTTACTTTAAGGCAAAGAAATATAATTTCATCAAAAACATGTTTCATCGAAAGAGATTGGGTGGAAACAATTCTGCTCAACCAGGCATCTAAAGAATTGGCCCATTCAGATTTATTCAGATTTTCGCCTCACGGGAATTGTTGGGTTGTAAATGGGGAATTGAATTTGATAAAACATATTCTCGATGAACTGGTAAGCAATGCTTTCAAATTTTCGAATAAAGAATCGATTGTAAGTATCTCCATCGAAGAAACTAAAAGCACAGTTGAGTTTACTATAACAAATAAAACAAATTATGCAACCGCTGAGATGATGGAAGAATATATTGCTTTTAAACAATTTGAAAGAGCAAAAATGGAACAGCAGGGATTAGGCATTGGTATTGAGATCGCCAAACTCTCATTGGAAAAGTGTGGTGGTTATCTGACATTCTCGAACCGCTTTATTGAAAATGGCAACTTATTAACTGCTAAAGCTATATTTAGAAAGTAATTTATTTATACCCATTTATCTGAATAAGTAAAGTAATGCTGCAATTGATTGCAGCATTACTTGTTTCGGGATACCTCCCTAATAAATTCAACAGTTAACCGTGTTTCTAACGGTTTTCGTGGTTAAAATACATAACCGGATTAGGTAATCAGCTACAACTGATAAATAAATATTAGCTGATCATTGTGTAAGGCGTTCTGTGAACCATCAATTAATTGCGAACATTTATTGCTAATAATAAATGATTACAAACCGGTTAACAAGTATTGCTGTAGAATCCAATAAATCCAAACCTACAATTCAATGGACGGTCCTATAGGCAATATTGAAATAGAAATTTCATCAGATATTGTTTATACACATGTTGATTATGCTAAAAATTTAACCCTACTTGAACAGGAAATAAATTGGATTGTGAAGGAATTATATCCGGAAAGATGGAATCAAATGTACTTGAGTAAAGGGTTAGGTATATATCTCGAAAAAACCGCAATTAAATGTAAACCCGAGCTGCTGGATAATTTACAGACCCAACTGAATCTGTTAGGCCCTAATGAGTTTATGAAAAGATGGAGGTATCTCAGGAAAATATTTCTTAGAAAAAGAATTCAAGCAATAATAGAGCTTATATAGTGCCCATTTTGCCAAAAAAAACAATTATAATGTGACTTTCTGAATTGTTTGTGAAAAATGTATAGAGAAAATTAAGGTTGCAGAAAAGAATTCAAAAACTAACTGCTAAGCAAATTTCTAAAGTTATCACTGCCGGTTATCTCCTATAATTTTTCTAATTTAAAAGAAGAAATTAAAGTAAATTAACTAATTTTTCATTTTAGTTTAGGGAAATTAGTATTTATATCTGAATATAAATGTAGTTTAACAACCATGAAAAAGTTTCTATTAGTAGATGACCATAAGATTGTAAGAGTTGGGGTAAAACATTTATTAAAAGAAGAATTTTCTTCCTGTATGGTCTTTGAGGCCAATGGAGAGAATACAGCAATAGACATTCTTAAAAAAGAAAAAATAGATTTTTTATTGCTGGATCTGAATATGCCCGATAGTGACCCCATCAGTATTCTAAACTTTGCGAAAACAATATACCCATCTATTAAAATTCTCATACTTAGTATGAATGATGCCGAAACTTATGCAATAAGATTTCTTAAACTTGGTGTGAATGGATTTTTAAATAAAGGTGTTGAAGAATCGGAGATTATCTGTGCGATAAATATTATTCTCCAGGATCGCACCTATTTCAGTGATGAGGTTAAGATTATTTTGGCAAAATCATTACAGGGACAATCTATTGATAATCCATTTGAGAAATTAAGTTCCAGAGAATTTCAGATCGCCAAATTACTGGTTGAAGGCAAATCTTTCAATGAAATAGCCAGAGTTTTAAATATCAGCCCTTCTACGGTATCAACCTTTAAAAGCCGCATTTTTCAAAAATTTGAAATTGAAGGCAACAGCATTGCGGCCCTGATATCCATTGCCCAAAAATATAACTTGGTATAAAACCTGCCTCTACTTGGTTTAACCTGTTTTTCTTTGCGTTAATACACTGTATTTATTTATTTAGCTTACCGTTTTTTTATCGGCATACAACGGTGTTTTATCTAGTGACTAATCTTTAAGTAGAGCTTTTTAGCTACGAACGATTTATTCATTACTCAACGGGTTTCAAAACAATATTTCCGGCAAACATTTGATATACAGATACTTAAAGGAAATTTACATCTAAGAAGGAAGTATTTATACTTCTATAAGTATTAAATTTTAAATTAATATGTAGCTAATTATCTAATTGAAAATGGATTAGCGGCTACATTTTTATTTTGAATCATTGTCAATTTCACGTTTCAAATAAGAATCGTGAAAAATTATTTAGATCTAAATAGTAGAAAGGCTCTGTTCAACATACTTATTTTTCTTTTGGGCATCGGAATTCAAAACACAATTTCTGCTCAAAATAATTTTACCTATTCGATAGGGTTTATTACAAACTTTAGCAATCAAAATACAGTATTAGCAACTGATACAAGTCCATTTACTTTTACAGAAAGTAAGAATTGTATAAATCTGAATACAGGAATATCGAGATATTTGAAATCATCCCGTGATTCATTCTCTCTCAGTTGCAAAATAGCCGACACAACTAAGAATTTACAGTTTTCTTTATTCCCCAACCCTTCTGCAAGCAATTATGTAACTGTAAAACTGCTGGATAATTTAAACACACCAGGCCTGTTGTTATTGAAAATAATCAGTTATACGGGTAAAGTTTACTATACCAAGAATATTTCCGCATCCGAATTACTGTATGGATATAAGATCTATTTACCCACTCTTGCTTCAGGAATATACATTGTAAACATAACATCTGATCAGGGCATTTACCGGGCAGATCAAAAATTAATTATCATTAAATGAAGTTGAAGAAATATACCCGTTTATTTGTGCTTTTGCTTAGTACGCATTTTATATATTTTTCGGCTTATACGCAAAATACTATTCCCAATGGGTTTACTTTTCAGGCTGTTGCAAGAGATATCAATGGCAATATTGCTCCTGACAGATTAATATATGTTTCGGCTGAAATTTTAAAAGGGACAGTGAATCAGAAATCAGTTTATGTTGAAACACATCAGACTACTACTACTACGGAGGGGATCTTTACAATTGTTATTGGTCAGGGGTTTCAACCATCAGGTTCCTTTGCTTCTATTGTATGGACAGATGCACCCTATGCCTTACATATCAAGATAGCGGTATCGCCCAATAACCCACCAGCTACGTGGAAATACCAGGATTCATACGTAGATGCTGGTACAGTAACACTTTGGAGTGTTCCTTATGCAAGGGTAGCCGGAAACGGGCTTGATAGTACCAAAGTATTTTTTCTCCGTGATACTACTTCCATACTTTCTAAATACCTTTTAAAAGATAGTTTATCCAATGTTGTAAAAAACAAATTAAATATTTCAGACAGCATCTCCTATTTTATTACACCGTACCAACTGAAGAAAAATCAATATGATACCTCAGGGATGTTATCGGGTTATGTTAGAAAAAATAATTTGTTAACAGAGGTAACTGTTGATAGTTTGAATGGTGTATATGGAATAGTAAAAAATCCATCGTCTACACCTGCTATTTCTATTATTTTAGGAGATATTTCTCCTAAATCAGTTCGTTCAGGTTTGGGTAATTTTGACTCATTAAGAGTAAACAGTCTTTTGAGTTCTTCAAAAATAAGTGGCATTTTACATACACCTGTTCAGCCCAATATTACAACGGTAGGTACTTTAAGTAATCTTTCGGTCTCCGGCATAGTAGAGGCCGGTATTCTTAGTGGCGTATTTTCAAGCGGTACACAGGCCAGCATCTCCCAGATCGGACAATTGTCTAATTTAATTGTGAACGGAACAATATCGGCAAATGCAATTAGCGGAACATTAAGTACTTCTACAATAAACAAG
>CANGOX010000112.1 GCA_947455605.1 Chitinophagaceae bacterium | reverse complement strand
CATCCAATCCGATATCTGCGATAACGGCTGCAAGCGATTGACCCTTGATCCACGGGGCTCCGGCCAAACGAAATGCATCCTGGGTTCCACGCCCTTCGCTGATATTGGTGGCTTCGAGTAAACAGAGTCCGGGATAGGTAAGCATACTCTGAAAATTCTGTATAGCAGGAGATGTGGGCACAAAATCAATTCCCCAATCGGGTTGACATTCATTTCTGTTCCAGCCTTCGCATCTGATCACTTCCAGATCACACTTTATATTTCTTTCTGCATTAAAATAAAAAGCCAGTTCGCCAAGTGTGCAGCTATGTCTGATTGGTATAGGCCATCTGCCGATAAAAGAAGTCTGTAATAGATCCAGTATCGGCCCTTCTGCCAAACCCAGATCGCCTGAAACCGGATTAGGTCTGTCTACTAGGATGAGTTTCTTTTTATTGTTCGCACAGGCTTCCATCACATAGGTCAATGTCCATAGATAGGTATAGAAACGACTGCCTACATCAGGAATATCAAATAGAATAATATCGAGATCTTCCAGATCCAGATCCGATGGGGCCAGTTTATTACTATATAAACTGATAATGGGCAGTTTGGTCAACGCATCTGTTCCGTCTTTCATTTCATGACCGTCAGCGCCTGTTACATCCAAGCCATGTTCGGGAGAAAATAGTTTTTGAATATTGAATGACCTTTGCAGCAATGCTTTTCTGGAAGGACTCAATTGATTTGTGGTAGCAGCGTGATTCGTTACCAATCCGATCCGTTCTTTTTTCCATTCAGGGGGATTTGCGAGGAGGATGTCAATGCCAAATTTTACCATGGTCTAAAGTTACCTCAAATAAAAAAACAAAATTTCCCCTCCTTAAAAAGCCGGGAAAATTTTGTTTTTTAATACTTTTTTATACTCACGACTGACTATTCACTACTCACGAAAGCTACTATCCCGCTCAAACTCCATCTCATCCTTCAACTGCTCCACCACATTAAAAATGATCGGGCATCGTTCGTAATGCATAAAAGTTGTGAACAGCCTGTCCTTAAAATTGGGGAGGTGCAGCGCCGGGAATTCCTTACAACCTTCGAAGCGATATTCATAAACACTGCATTTGTTATCGCTTAAAAAGGGGCAGGGCATGCGGTTCATGATCATTAGGCCGTTACTGCCTTTTTCAAGGTATGCTGTATCAAATGCTTCTCTCGATTGGCCAAGGTGGCCGGAAAGCTTGTCGGCCTCATCGTCATTAATAAGAACCATCAGGCTTTTACAACAGTTGCCACAGTCGGTACAACTGATCCGGGGTGAAATAGCTTTATCGAGCGCAAAAACGAGTTCATCTACCTGCTCACGGTTCCTTTCCTTCACAAATACCTTAAACCGGTCATTCTCGGCCGAATGTGACTCCGAGAATGCGGCAATCCGATTAAGATCGATCTCAATATGGGGGTTAGGCGTTTTGATGGCGCAAATCTAAGTTTTACCCTGTTTGGATACCAGTAAATTCAGGTTTTTGAGGGTTTTATCCACATTCTGAGACGATTTGTAGAAAAGTAAAATTGTGCTGCTGTGTGAGGTGGTTAGATTTGCGGGTTGTACCCCTTCGTCCTGTTATCGCAGACACCTCCCCTGAAAGAGGAGGAAAAGTGTATGAAGCTTCAAAGTTTACTTTGAAACACAACCAACACTAAATTCTTTCCCCCTACCAGGGGGAGATGCCGCAGGCAGAGGGGGTAGATGACTTAAATACGATTGACAATGGCAGACGAGAAGAATTTATTTGAATACAACGAAGAATCGATCAAATCACTCGATTGGAAAGAGCATATACGGTTGCGTCCGGGTATGTATATCGGTAAATTGGGTGATGGAACTGCACCCGATGATGGTGTCTATGTACTTGTAAAAGAAGTGATCGATAACTGTATCGATGAATATACCATGGGTTATGGTAAGCAGGTAGAACTGGTTATTGAAGGCAAAAAAGTAACTGTTCGCGACTACGGACGCGGTATTCCTCTGGGTAAAGTGGTGGATGTAGTGAGTAAGATCAATACCGGTGCCAAATACGATAGCAAGGCTTTTCAGAAAAGTGTGGGACTGAACGGTGTAGGTACCAAAGCGGTAAATGCATTGAGCCAGTACTTTAAAGTAACTGCTTACCGTGAAGGAAAGGAGAAAACGGCTGAGTTTGAGAAAGGCGTACTGATCAAAGAGCATAAGGAAGCCAAAACAGATGAACCCAACGGAACTTTTGTTGAATTCGTTCCGGATGAAACGGTCTTTCGTAATTTCCATTATATCCATGAGTACCTGGATAACCAATTATGGAACTATTGCTATCTGAATGCCGGACTGGCCATGCATTTCAATGGCAAGAAATATGTAAGTAAAAATGGATTGCTGGATCTGCTGCAACGCAAGACCAATCCTGATGAACTGCGTTATCCCATCATTCACCTGAAAGGAGAGGATATTGAAGTGGCTATTTCTCACAACAATGATTACGGTGAGGATATCTTCTCTTTTGTAAACGGACAATACACTACCCAGGGCGGTACCCACCAACAGGCTTTCAGAGAAGCGTACATAAAAGTGATCAGGGATTTTTATAAGAAGGACTATGATGCTTCGGATATCCGCACCAGTATTGTAGCCGCGGTTTCTGTTCGTGTACAGGAACCTGTGTTTGAGAGCCAGACCAAAACAAAACTGGGGTCACAAACTGTTTATGAAGGTGGACCAAGTATGAAGAATTTTATACTTGATTTCCTGGCTAAGGAACTTGATAATTTTTTGCACCGTAATCCAACCGTTTCAGATGCATTAAAAAAACGCATCGAACAAAACGAAAGGGAAAGAAAGGAACTGGCCGGTATCAAAAAACTGGCAAACGAACGTGCCAAGAAAGCCAATCTCCATAATAAGAAATTACGCGATTGCCGTATTCATCTGAACGACGAGCCTAATGCTAAGAATAAAGCCGAGTTTATATCCCTGCAGAATAATTCTACCATATTTATTACGGAAGGGGATAGTGCCAGCGGTAGTATCACCAAATCGCGCAATGTAGATTCACAGGCTGTATTCAGTTTGCGTGGTAAGCCTTTGAACAGTTTTGGGCTTACTAAAAAAGTGGTGTATGAGAACGAGGAATTCAACCTGCTGCAACACGCTCTGAATATTGAAGATGGGCTGGAAGGGTTACGCTATAACAATATTGTGATTGCTACCGATGCAGATGTGGATGGTATGCACATTCGCTTGTTGATGATGACTTTCTTCCTCAATTTCTTCCCGGATCTGGTAAAACGGGGTCATGTATATATTCTGGAAACACCATTATTCCGTGTGCGTAACAAACAGGAAACCATCTATTGTTACGATGAAACAGAAAAACAGGCAGCCGTAAAGAAATTGGGCAGCAAACCCGAGATCACACGTTTCAAAGGATTGGGTGAGATCTCTCCCGAAGAATTTGGACGATTCATCGGCCGCGATATCCGTTTACAACCCGTTATCCTGGAACAGGGCGATCATATTCAAAACCTGCTGGAATATTACATGGGTAAGAATACAATGGAAAGACAGGAGTTTATCATTAATAACCTGAAAGTGGAACTAGACCTCGTGGAAAATTAGAAATTAGAAATTAATAATTAATAATTAATAATTATTGATTTCTACAATAGCGGGCCATAACACGAATGGCAATTTTTAATTCTTAATTTTTAATTCTTAATTAAAATGATTCATATAGTTTTTAACGAGAATGAAGTAAGCCTCCTGGAAAAGGTGATAGAAATAGACGATAGTCTTGCCGGCACAGTAATTCAGATCAAAGATGATTTTGCAGTTGGGCCGTTGATGGCCATCTTTGAAACCGAAGGCTACCAGCTAAGAAGGGATTGGTGGAAAACGGTTTTGGAATCTTCTCCTTATACCGAGCAGTTGAATCTTGTAGACGATAAGATGACGGTGCATAACCTGATTGCTAAGCTCGATGAAAACCCTGAAGAAGAAGTATGGATCTGGATGGCGCAGAATGCCCATGATGTTTGCGGGTATTATTGGTTAATGAGTCAGTTAAAAGAATACCAGGGAAGGGTGCAGGTACTCTATCTGAATAACCTGCCTTTCATTAATGAGAAAGGAAATATTTTTTATCCCGTCTATCTTTCAGAGATCCAGCCAAAAGAATTTTTAAAAGCAAAAAAACTGGCAAGGCCGATCACGTTAAGTGAATTTGAAGTAGACCCTGATGAATGGAAGAAATATTGCAATGAAAACGCGGGTGTTAGGTTTTTAGAAGGGGGAAAGAAACTGGCAGCCAAAGAATTTGATTTTTACGACCGTGATATTCTGAATATCGTGAATTTCGGTCCGCAGAAATTATTGAAACTGCTTGGAACGGCTTTGAATAAGATGAAAGTAAAAACAGGAGATGCCTTTCTCGTTTGGCGTATCCGTGAAATGGTGGCGGAAGGAAAACTGGAAGTGATAGGTGATTGGGCCAAAGGCTGGAAAGATCTGGTAGTAAAATTACCGGGAGAAAGCCGTGCTGCAACAGAGTTGCCGGAAACAGAAGCCTGATTTTGAACTCAGTTTTAATCTAAAGAAAGATGATAGAAGTAGCCGAAGTGCCGATGATACATAATGATGAGCGTGGTTCAACGCATTATCTCAACACAGACAGGTCTGAGCAGTTTGTTTTGGTATATCGCAAGGCAGGAAGCAGAAATGCAAGGCATTATCATAAAGAATTGTCAAAAGGCAAGAACCCGGAAGTATTCATTCTGATGTCGGGAGAGATCACGATCCATTGGTTTGATATCCATAACCCGGAAAACAAAGGATCACAAAAGCTGTCCGCACCGGTGATGGTTACGGTTCATGCCTGGACATGGCATGAAGTGATCGCAGAAACAGATTTTATCATGCTCGAGTTGAATACACTGGAAGATGGGAAGGTGAATTCGTTCAGGCTGGAAGAAGAAAAGTAAACATTGGAAAGTCAAATCAGTTTTGGATTTTGACTTATTGAAAACGGTTCTAAGGAGATTATATAAATGGCAAAAGAAAAAGCAGAGAACAGATCATTCGAAAGTGAAAGCGGCTTAGGTGGCCAATACCGTAATTGGTTTCTGGATTATGCATCCTATGTTATATTGGAGCGTGCGGTTCCGGCTATTGAAGATGGATTAAAGCCGGTACAAAGGCGTATTCTGCATGCAATGAAAGAAATGGATGATGGCCGTTTTAATAAAGTGGCCAATATCATCGGGCAAAGCATGCAATACCATCCCCATGGCGATGCCAGTATTGGTGATGCTTTGGTGAATATGGGGCAGAAAGACCTTCTGATAGAAACACAGGGTAACTGGGGTGATGTTCGAACAGGAGATGAAGCGGCAGCGTCTAGGTATATTGAAGCACGTTTGTCGAAGTTTGCACTGGAAGTGGCATTCAATCATAAAACCACGGATTGGCAATTGAGTTATGATGGCCGTAAAAACGAACCCGTAACCTTGCCCATGAAATTTCCATTACTATTGGCGCATGGTGCCGATGGTATTGCAGTGGGATTGTCTACCAAGATCCTTCCGCATAATTTTTGCGAACTGATCGAAGCATCTATAAAATGTTTGCGTGGAAAGAAATTTGAATTGTATCCCGATTTTCAGACCGGTGGTATGATCGATGTGGCAAATTATAATGATGGGAAACGGGGTGGCAAAGTAAGGGTGCGTGCGCACATTGAAGAGCTGGATAAGAAAACATTGGTCATTCGTGATGTTCCCTATAGCGTTACCACCACACAGTTGATGGAAAGCATTACCAAAGCAAATGATCAGGGAAAGATCAAGATCCGGAAAGTAATTGATGTAACGGCTGCAGAAGTTGAGATCCAGATCGATCTGGCACCGGGGATCTCACCGGATATTACCATTGATGCTTTATATGCATTTACCGATTGTGAAGTAAGCTTATCTCCCAATGCCTGTGTAATTGTAGCCGATAAGCCGCAATTCCTTACTGCGCATGAATTGCTTACAGTTTCTTCAGAGAATACAAAGGCTTTACTCAAGAAGGAACTGGAGATCAGATTGGCTGAGCTCGAGGATAAATGGCATTATACCTCATTGGAAAAAATCTTCTTTGAAGAAAAGATCTATAAAGAGCTTGAACAGAAACATGAGAACTGGGAAAAAGTAATTGAAGCGATCGATAAGGCATTTAATCCTTTCAAGAAAAAACTGAAAAGGCCAATTGAAAGGGAAGATATCCTCAAGCTTACCGAAAAACCGGTTAGAAGGATCTATCGTCTGGATATCAATGAACTGAATGAACAGATCAAATCCATTGAAGCAGAGATCAAACAGGTGAAATTCGACCTGGAAAATCTGACCGATTTTGCAGTTGCCTATTTTGAAAATCTGCTGAAGAAATTTGGTAAAGGAAGAGAGCGCAAAACGGAGATCAAGGAATTTGATACCATTCAGGTAAAACATGTGGCCATTGCCAACACTAAATTATACCTGAACCGTGCTGAAGGATTTATTGGTACCGGTCTTAAAAAAGATGAGTTTCTCTGTGAGTGTTCTGATTATGATGATATCATTGCCTTTACCAAATCCGGCACCATGAAAGTGGTAAAGGTTTCCGACAAGGTATTTATCGGTAAGGATATTATCCATGCAGCCGTATTTGAGAAGAATGATGAGCGCACCACCTATAATATGATCTATCTGGATGGTAAATCAGGTGTTAGCTATGCCAAACGATTCAATGTAACCGGAATTACCCGTGAAAAAGAATACGACCTTACTAAGGGTACTGAAAAAAGCAAAGTGCATTATTTTACCGCCAACGCAAATGGAGAGGCTGAAGCCGTAAAAATTGTTTTGAGCCCAAGCTGTTCGGCACATAAAAAAGAAATCGATTTCTTTTTTGAAGAACTGGAGATCAAAGGCCGGGCTAGTATGGGTAATCAGGTAACCAAGTACCCCATAAAGACCGTTAAGTTCAAAGAAGCCGGACGTAGCACATTGGCCGGACGTAAATTGTGGTTTGATGATAAGTTCGGAAGATTGAATACTGAAGAGAAGGGCCAGTATCTGGGAAGTTTTGAAGAGGAGAAGATCATTGTTTTTTATAATGATGGTACGTATGAGTTGACCGATACCGAGCCCACACAAAGATTTGAACCTGAAAAAATAGCGCTGATAGAAAAATTCAATCCAGAAAAGATCATCAGTGCCGTTTATCTGGATACCGATAAACAGCAATACAATATCAAACGTTTCAAAATTGAAACGACTACCTTAAAATCACAGTTCCTGTTTATCAAAGAAGGTAATGGAAACCGTCTCGAAGCCGTAACTACCGATGAAGAACCCATACTGGTAGTTCAAACGGGTCGTGGGCAACAGGTGAGAAAAGCGAAATTCAAAGTAGCTAAAATGGTGGAAGTAATGGGTTGGAAAGCAGTTGGTGCAAAACTCACCGATTTTAGCAAAACGATTGAAATGGAATGGGAGCAAAAGCCGAAAGATGAAAATGCACAACCGGAATTGTTTGGCTAAACCAGTTAAAGATCTGGCAATGAGTTGGGGAGCCAAAGGGTTGTCAATAAAGCTAAATGCAGAACTGATCAGCTACAAATAATCCGTAACAAACCGTGCCTTTGTGCCTTTGTGTGAGAAATAATTCCACACGAAGGCACAAAGGCACGGTCTTATTTCTTTCGTCTTATTCGCAGTGTAGCACTTTTACTCAGATCACTCGTGAGCATGGTTTCATAACGTGTATTCCCGTCATAAAGAATCAGTGCAGCTGTATTGGGTGGTATCATTCCCAGGTTCTCTGCAAACATGCTTAATTCATTTACTTCAAGATCAGGATCCAGTTCAATAGTAAGTCGTATAGCTTTATGATTCAGCATGCTCTTTGGCAGGATCTGCTTATTATTCAGGAACAGGGAAACAGAATCATAATCGATCTCTCCATTATCATAGATTTCCAATCTTATTTTCGAATTTAATACCAGTAATTCTTTGGCCACCACTTTCCCCCTTTGGTTAAAAGCGTCTAAAGCACTGATCTCTGTTTCAACCGGTTTAGGTTTAGCAGCAATAACGGTGTCCTTTCTTTCTTCCGGTTCATCATTTTTCATTACCAGATATGCGGTATCATTCGATTTGGTTAACCGCAGATTGATATCCGGTACTGTATATTTATGTTCTTCATCTCCAAAAAATTTACCCGTTAAAACAGATTCTGTTTTAGAAGCTAATAAGGTAAAGCTTCCCGACATATTACAATCAATACTGTTCTTCGCATTTGGCGACATATAATAGATCATCGGAAAGGGGTAGATGTTCAGTTTATGGGTCTGTTCATCATATAATCCATTCAGATAAGCTTTTACCAGACTGTCTTTAAAATAATACAACAGATAACCATTTACTGATTTGCCTTTTTGCTGTAACACCATTTCCGATAAATAGGCATTGTATTGTTTGGTGGTTTGCAGCATGCCGATCCCATACCAATGACCATTAACCTGCTGTGCAGAAGCGGGTGTTTGTGAGGCGAATAAGACACAAACCAGGGCTATTTTGATCAATTTCATCATACTGTCCGCAAAATAGCAAAGGCCTGTCTCCTGAATGCCCGAAAGTTGCTAACATATAAACATTCTCAATTTTTGGTTGCGAAGTGTTCCAAATCTCCCTGCTTTTTGCAGCTGAGAGGGGCAGGGGTGAGTCAAACGAAACAATCGTACCTTTGCGGTCATAAATAATCTAAAGCACATGGATCCGGTTCTGGTTGGACAATACAATACGCTCAAAGTAAGCCGGAAGGTAGATTTTGGATTTTATCTGGATGATGGCGAAGAAGGCATCCTTCTGCCCAAACGTTTTGCACCCAGAACCCTTCGGATAGGTGATGAGATCAATGTATTTGTATACCATGATTCAGACAACCGCCTTATTGCTACTACCCAGAAAGCCAAAGCCTGTGTAGGTGAGATCGTGAGAATGAAATGTATTTCAGTAACCGGCTTAGGCGCTTTTCTGGATTGGGGATTGATGAAAGACCTGTTTGTACCAAAATCCAAACAGCTGGGCGGGATGCGGGAAGGAGCAGAATACCTGGTAAAACTATATATCGACGAACAAACCGGAAGGGTAGCTGCAACTGAAAAAATTGAGTCATTACTCAATAATGAAGAACTGACCGTTAAAGAAAAAGACATTGTTGACCTTCTGGTATACCGCCAGTCGGAACTGGGCTGGGTAATGATCATCAATAATTTACATACCGGCATCCTCCATAGTAATGAAGTGTATACCACCATTCATGTGGGAGATAAAATGCAGGGCTTTGTAAAAACCATACGCCCGGATAATAAGATAGATGTAGTATTGGGCAAGCCCGGTTTTCAGAAAGTGGAAGATGAAGCGGGTAAGATTCTTCGTTTACTGGTTGAGAACAATGGCTATCTGCCTTATCATGATAAATCCGATCCGCAGGAGATCTATGATTTCTTTGGCATGAGTAAGAAAACATTTAAAATGACCACAGGTACCCTTTACAAACAACATAAGATCGCTTTTACCCAAACAGGAATTCAGTTGGTAACTGCGGAATAGCAACTTATTTCAGACAGGTTTTCGCAGAGAAATTGAATATCTTCGGAAGGAAGATCCTTCTGATTCAATTCTCCGATATGATAAAGTCTTGCCAGCAACTTATATTTATTTTCTTTTTCCCCGTTTTTGCATTTACCCAGAATGCTCAACCGGCTGCACAAAAAGATTGGTTAGTGTATCCAGTTACTACCAAAGCACAGATCATTGTTTCGAAAGATGATCGTGATATCATACTCAACAACGGACTTGTACAAAGAAGTTTTCGGTTAAGTCCCGATCTTGCCTGTATAGATTTTAAGAACCTGCTTAACGGACAGCAATTACTCAGGGCCATCAAACCCGAAGCACGCATTACACTGGATGGTGTTGATTATCCGGTAGGGGGATTAACCGGACAAAAAGAGAAGGCCTATCTCTTGCCCGAATGGGTGAACAAACTGCAGAAAAACGATAGCGGTTTTCATTATGTATCCTATAGTGTTTCAGCACTCACACCTTTTCTGCGTTGGAAAACGGATATGTGGTCGGGGAGTAAGCAGGAACCCACCGGAAAGGTTTTGTCATTCCGTTTTCAATCTGCATTACCCGCTTTACAAGGGATCGAAGTATCTGTTCATTACGAATTGTATGATGGCATTCCCCTGATCTGTAAATGGGTATCTATCATAAATCATTCAGAACATACGATCACGGTGGATCATCTGGTGAATGAGATACTTGGGATGGTGGAAGAAGAAAGCGCTGTAGTGGGTAAGCCTGAGCAAATGAAAAAACCTTCAGGTATTTATATTGAAACCAACTATGCTTTCAATAATGCCATGCGTTATGATATCAGCGACCAGACCATACACTGGAAAACGGATGCGGCCTATACATCGCAGGTAAATTATAATTATGAAACGCCCTGTTTGCTGGAGATCTATCCCGATAAAGCCCCAGGTATAGCATTGCAAAACGGAGAAGCGATCAGATCGGTACGTACCTATGAATTATTGATGGATAGTTATGACCGTGAAAGACGGGGACTGGCTGTTCGTAAAATGTATCGGACGATTGCACCCTGGACAAATACCAACCCCATCTTTATGCACCTAGTTAGCCGTAATGATGACCAGGTAAGAACAGCCATCGACCAATGTTTGGCAACCGGCTATGAAGCACTGATACTGAGTTTTGGAAGCCATTGTAATATGGAAGATACATCTGCAGAAAATATTCAACGGTGGAGATCATTGGCCGAATATGCGCATAGCAAACATATTTTTATCGGCAGTTATTCTTTATTCAGTTCCCGAAGTATCAGTCCCGAAGATGATGTGATCAGCCCTATAACCGGTAAGCCCGGTGGTGCTTTCTTTGGTAATGCTCCCTGTATGGGTAGTAAATGGGGTTTGGGCTATTTATCAAAACTGAAAATATTCATGCAAAAGGCCTCGTTCGACATTTTCGAAAATGACGGGCCTTACCCAGGTGATGTATGCGCATCTACAACGCATCCGGGTCATATGGGTTTGAAAGACTCACAATGGAAGCAGATGGAATTGCAGAAAAGTCTTTATCACTGGTGCAGTGAACAAGGGATCTATGTAAATGCCCCCGACTGGTATTTTCTGGATGGAACCAATAAGATCGCTATTGGCTATCGCGAAGTGAATTTTTCCTTATCCCGCGAACAGCAAATGATCCTTAACCGGCAGAATATTTTTGATGGTACCTGGGAAAAAACACCTTCCATGGGTTGGGGATTTGTGCCTCTTACCAAATACCAGGGCGGTGGGGCAGAAGCGGTACTGGAGCCCCTGGGTGAGCACCTGAAAGATTATGAACAACTGATGGTGCAATATTACGGAGCCGGCGTGCAGGCCTGTTATCGTGGCCCCAGATTGTTTGATACAGAGGCCACAAAAAAAATGGTAACGAAAGTAGTAAGCTGGTATAAACAACACAGAAATATTCTCAATTCAGATATCATCCATCTACGCCGCGCTGATGGTCGAGATTGGGATGGTATCCTGCATGTAAACCCGCAGTTGAAAGAAAAAGGTTTTATCCTTTTATACAATCCTACAAAAGAAATGATCACCCGTACCATAAAAGTTCCTCTATACTATTCAGGCCTCACAGATAAAGTAACTGTTGTGAATGATCAGGGAATCGGGTCTGTAAAAACGTTGAACAGAGATTATTCCATTGAACTCTCTTTTAGCATTGCTCCTGAATCCTATACTTGGTTTGTATTAAAAAAATAATATTCTACTAAATAAGTAGACTGATATTTTTGTATGTTTGCCGGATAAAGATCGTTACATGAAGCAGTTACGCATAGTGTTATCTATTGGACTTTTCAGTGTTTACCTGGTTGCTTCGGCTCAGGCGCAGAATTATCAACAGGAGATCGATACCTGGCATCAGAAAAGAGTGGAATCATTGCTTT
>CANGOX010000111.1 GCA_947455605.1 Chitinophagaceae bacterium | reverse complement strand
TATTCATATACCCCTGCCACTTGGTACCGAAATCCGATTTCTCACCAAGGTCAAGATCTGTGAGTATCTTTTCAGACTGCTGGTTGTATTTGGGGTCAACGGGTTTCAGCAATTGAGTACTCACCACCGGGAGTCCGGCCTTAAGATATGTGCTTCGCGCAATTTCACTGGACAACCATCCCTTTTTAAACGCTTTTACCTGCAGCATCGTATTCTTATGGATTGTGATGGGGGCTTTATAAACAGGACTTACACAACTATCAACATCCACCCCATCAATCGTATACCTGAGTTCCACTCCTTTGATCACATGCGCCAGTTCGATCTTACCGGAATCATGAAAAAATCCATCCGGCGTTTTGATCAATGGCGTATTCAAAGCGATCACCATGGTATCGGCTCCCTGAAAACCTGTTTCTATTTTTACCAATGGATTTTTCTGCTGAAGAATTTGTACTTCGGGAAGTTTCATTTTACTGTCCCATACATAGAGTTCCGTTATATTTTTATTCGCCACTACCTTATTCAATCCCTGCATCGTAATCTGCGTTCCTGAAACCGAAAGTGACGCAAGATGTTTCATCCCCGAAAGTGATAACATACTCTGATCGGTAATATCAGAATAGTTCAGGTTCAGTCTGAGCAGGTTAGGCAGGGTACTGATCCATTTTACCTGTTCATCATTTACAGGCATTTTAGCCAGATTGAGATGGATGATCTGTTCTTTTAAAGGCTCCAGCTCTTTCAGTTTATCCGCAGTGTACATCGACTTTCCAAAAAATGAAACTGCCAATGCCGGTGAATTTTTACCCAGTGGCTTGATCACCCGGTAGTTATTATTCAGTTTTTTGATCGTTCCCTCATCAGCTGATTTGAAATCAAACGTGATCTCTGTTTCTGCCTCCGATTGAGATCTGATATATGCATCCGCCATCAAACGCAGACTATCAGCTTCCGGACGTTGTGCTAATTTTTGACCAAAAGGCGCACCCGCTTTTACCCAGGCTTCCAATAAATTCAATTCTTCCTCAGTAAGCTGTGGTTTATTGGCAACCGGCATATGCTTTTTATCAGTTACCGGTAAATGTAATCGGGTGATCAATAAACTTTTTAAGAGATCGCCGGCTACCAAGGCATTGCCGGATTTTCCTCCGGCAACAATGCTCAGACTATCATTAAGAGATAGACCACCTTTTTGCGCGTTGCCCTGGTGACAGGTTCCGCATTTATCTTTTAATACCGGATATATGATATCAGCAAACAGTGCTGCCTGTGCAGGATCAATGGGTTTCTTTTGTGTATTTTGAATAGGACCTGTAAGGAAATTTTCACCATGAGTAAGGTTAGCTCCTAAATGCCCTGTGATCAATAAAACAAAGGCACTCGCTATTGAAACAGATTTTGCTATGCGTTCTTTCGAGATGATTTTTTTATGAAACTGATATAATAGAAATGCAATGACAGCGAGACTTACTCCCGTCCATTTATGGTAAACCAGCATCTCTCCTTTATCGGCCTGTTCAATAGATAAGATCATTCCCATGATGGCACTGACAAGTGCCGTTAATGCAGCAGATAAACGGACCCATTCCCAGAAAGGATTCTCTGGATGTTCATTCGGCAACCAATAAGAAAGTAATGAAATGATGAGGAGTACGATAGGAAAATGCAATAGTAAGGGGTGCATGCGTCCTGCTACCTGTAACCAGGCAGGAATATGCAGCTTCTCTTCAAAAACAAAGAGAAACAACAAAAATACCAATCCTGCCAATGCGAGTGCACTGCCTGTTTTCCTGATACGCTCCATCTATGCCTGGGTAAATTTGTAAGGATATACTTTTCCGGAAGCCCATTGTGCCACATAGATACTGCCTTCATCATCTACACATACATCGTGCGGGTGTGTGAAGATCTTTTCGGTTTGTGACAATGGTTTGAGTTTGCCATTCTCATATACCGGCTCGGATCCTCCAAGATTGGATACAACTTTACAATCTTTATTGAGTATGGTTACAAAACCTGTACCACTGGTATTCAGATCGGGAGAGCGCAAAACAGCCGCATATAAATAATCACCTTTGATCACAGGGCGGCATACACAGGCACCGGGCAGATGAATCACTTCCAGTAATTTTCCATCCATGGAAAAGCGTTTGAATGCATTGCGTGTTCTGTCAGTTATGATTAAAGTGGGCGTTTTTTTCCGATAATCGATACAGATACCATGTGCATTGTCGAGATGCTCATCCCCTTCGCCTTTTCCACCAAAATAACTGATCAGTTTTCCTTTGGCATCATAATGTAAAATGTATTGTGAGCCATATCCATCCGCAATATAAAATTCACCATTCTCCATTACGGCTGTTTCTGTTGGCACAAACGCTTCTTTCTTTTGATAGATGCCCAGATCCATTGGCGGGTCGATTGTAAATATGATCTTTCCATCGATGGTTGTTTTATATACCTGGTGCCGGTTAGTATCTGTAATAAATAACAGGTCTTCCTTTCCGTTTTTCTGAATGGTCAATCCATGTGCACCGGGAAATTCTGTACCCCAGGTACCCATCAGTTTACCGGATTTATTATAGATGATCACATTGTTCTTTGTTTCATTGGTTAGCAGGAGAATTCTGCCCTTACTATCCTGCACCATTTCATGACAATCATTCACGGGTGTCTGATCCGGATTTAATTTACCCCATGCCGTATTCAGGCGGAAACGCATTTCATTATGTCCATACACTGTTTCCTGCGCAGAGGCAAACATATTTTTTGTGATAAAGAAACCGGCAGTGCCAAGAGCTGCCTGTTTTACAAATTGTTTTCTGTTCATAATAAATAGTTTATGCAATAATGCTTTTTACAACATTCCCATATAGATCTGTTAGACGGTATCTTCTTCCCTGAAATTTGTAAGTTAGTTTTTCATGATCCAGTCCCAATAAATTTAATACGGTTGCCTGAAAATCGTGTACATGCACAGGGTCTTTGGTAATGTTATATCCGAACTCATCGGTTTCACCATGAACGATTCCCGGTTTTACACCACCACCTGCCATCCAGATGCTAAAGCAACGTGGGTGGTGATCGCGGCCATAATTATCTGCTTTCACTTTGCCCTGACAATAATTGGTCCGGCCAAATTCTCCACCCCATATCACCAATGTTTCATCAAGCAACCCTCTTTGTTTCAGATCTTTGATGAGGGCGGCGGAAGGCTGATCTACATCCATGGCCTGACCTTTCATTTCATTGGGAAGATTTCCATGCTGATCCCAACCCTGGTGATATAACTGAACAAACCGCACACCATTCTCTGATAATTTTCTGGCCAATAAACAATTGGCTGCATAGGTACCCGGCACCAAACAATCCGGTCCATACATTTTAATGATACTCTCCGATTCTTTAGAGGTATCCATGATCTCGGGCACTGCGGTCTGCATGCGGAATGCCATTTCATACTGCTGAATTTTAGCAGCTACTTCGGGATCACCAAAACTGTTGTATTCCATCTGGTTCATTGCACCGATCTCATCTATCATTTTTCTTCTGCTCTTTCTATCTATTCCATCGGGATCCTGTAAATATAAGATCGGGTTTTCACCACTGCTGAACTGTACGCCCTGGTGAACAGAATCTAAAAAACCATTTGACCACAATTTTGAATACACCCCTTGTCCATTTCCTTTTCCTCTGGAAAGCAGCACACAAAATGCCGGGAGATTATTATTTTCTGTGCCTAACCCATAACTTACCCATGAGCCCATACTGGGGCGGTTACCCTGTTGTGCACCAGATTGGAAAAAAGTTAAAGCAGGATCATGATTGATCGCTTCTGTATGCATCGATTTAATGATACAGATATCATCTACGATCTTCGACATATGCGGAAACAGGTCACTTACCCAGGCACCGGATTGTCCATATTGGTTAAATCCATAGTAAGAACCGATCAATGGAAAATTTTTCTGCAGTGCCGTCATCCCTGTTAAACGTTGTCCCTGATGTATCGATTCAGGAAGGTTCTCTCCCATCATCTGGCAGAGCAGGGGTTTATAATCAAAGGTCTCTAATTGAGAGGGGGCTCCATTCTGAAATAGATAGATCACTCTTTTTGCTTTGGGTGCAAAATGAGGTAACCCGCGCATGATCGCATCTTCCGGACTTCCCGATCCACTAAATAGATCCGGTATCAGCAAAGAACCCAATGCCGCACTGCCCAATCCAATACTTAAGCGGGAGAGAAATTTCCGCCGGTTAATATTGAGTCCGTGTTCGAATAATTCTTTTTCCATGATCAGGTTTTTGTTATGGCTTCCTGCATATTATAAATTACCTGGATGGTTTGCATAGTTGCCGCCAGGTTGATCTTGTTCTTTGTTTTAGGCTGATAGGCACCCGGTGCAATGAGCTTATCTGCCTTTTTCGTATCGATCTCTTTTTGTGTTTCTTTCCAATAGCTCAGCAGTTGTTCTGCTTCTTTTGAAGAAGGAGTTCTGCATACGATAGAACGAAATGCTTTCTCCATCATTTTAGCAGGATCATTGCTGTATTGCTGCAGTAATTTATCTGCCAACGCTTTGGATGCTTCAAGCATCGTTGGATCGTTCAGCATGATCAGTGCCTGTAGCGGTGTATTGGTTCTGTAGCGGCTTACCTGACATTCATCCCGGTTACTTCCATCAAATAACATCATGGATGGTGGAGGTACGGTTCGTTTGATGAACGTATACAACCCACGTCTGTATAATGATTGTCCTGTATCCTGCATATATTTTTTAAGTAAGCCTCTTCCGGAGGTAGCCATCTCCCATAAGCCCGGTGGCTGGTAAGGTTTTACACTTGGCCCTCCAATCATCTTATTTAACAAGCCGCTGCTTGCCAATAACATATCCCGTACTACTTCTGCCGGAAAACGAACACGGGGTGCATAGGATAAATACAGATTTAATGGATCTGCTTTTAATTTTTCATCTGAGAGTTTACTCGATTGACGATAAGTGGCAGATAACAGGATCTGCTTGATCAGTCTTTTGATATCCCAACCATGTTCAGCAAAATCAACTGCCAGCCAATCCAGTAATTCAGGATGTGTTGGCAGATCGCCCTGCATACCAAAATCGGCAGTGGTTTTTACAAAGCCTCTTCCAAAAAATTCCTGCCAGATCCGGTTTACGTATACACGTGCCGTTAACGGATTACGTTTATCGAAAAGCCATTTGGCCAGTCCTAAACGGTTCTTTGGATAATTTTTATCGAATGGCAGAATAGCGGCAGGTGTAGATGGATCCACAGAATCTGTGGGCATATCATAATTACCTCTCGATAGTATAAATGTTTTTCTCGCTGTATCCTTATCTGCCATGATGGATACTTCGAGTTTATTGGTATCGGGTTTATTAATGAACTTCAAATTGGTCTTTACATCCTCATTCGTGATCTGCATGCGGGGGTTCTTGGCAAAAGTTTCAGGTCCGCCCACGGTTGATTCCAGTCCTACTTCTTTTACACTGTTAAAGAAAGCAGAGAGCTGGTAAAAATCCTTTTGAAGAATGGGATCATATTTATGATCATGACATTTTGCACACTCTACTGTCATCGCCAGCATAGAACGGCTGAAGGTTACGGTTCTGTCCTGCACATACATCAAACGATATTCTTCATCTATCACTCCCCCTTCTTCCGTGATCTTATGGTTTCTGTTGAATGCGGTTGCCAGTATCTGTTCCTTGGTGGGATTGGGTAGAAGATCTCCTGCCAACTGCCAGGTGATAAAGGTATCATACCGCATGTTCCTATTGAAGGCACTGATCACCCAATCTCTCCATGGCCATTGGCTTCTGTAATTATCATCCTGAAAACCGTGCGAATCTGAATAGCGGGCAATATCCATCCAGCTGATGGCCATGCGTTCACCAAACTGTGGCTGTGCCATCAGGCGGTCGATCATTCTTTCATAAGCTTTGGGATCTGTATCAGATGTAAACAATGCCGTTTCGTTCTCTGAAGGCAAAATACCCGTCAGGTCCATATAGGCACGTTTCGCCAATCTTTCTTTATCCGCGGCATCATTGGGTTCCAGGCCCTTATCTTCCATTTTTTTCAAAATGAAATGATCGATCTCATTTACAGGCCATTGCTTATCTGACACTTCCGGAACCGGACGTTTCTTTGGGGCAACAAATGCCCAGTGAGGTTCATACACGGCACCCTGGCTGATCCATTTTTTTAAAATCGCAATTTCACGATCGGATAAGCGCGGCAGATTGGTTCTTGCCAAAGGCATCTGCAGTGCCGTATCTTTTGAACTTACACGTATAAATAATTCAGACAGTTCGGGCTTACCGGGAACAACAGCATGTTTGCCTGGATGTTCCTGCAAAGCTTTGTAGGCTTCTGCTGCAATATCTAACCGTAAACCCGCTTCTCTTTTATTGGCATCGGGGCCATGGCAGTTAAAACATTTGTCGGATAAGATGGGACGAACATCATAATTATAACTGACTATTTCAGGGATATTTGTTTGTGCATTATTTTTACCGGTGCAGGCATAGAACAATCCAAAGGCCAAAGAAAGGCATATCGGCACAGCAATCAGCAGTCGTTTAGAATGGGGCATGGATAAAATTTGCAATCAAGATCAAAGTCACTGACAGCAGTGACTGAACAGATGGTTTGACCTTTTAAATATAAATGAATTTGTTCGAAAAATCAGTCCCTATCTCTGTGGCATTAAAAACACCTCAAACAAATTCAGCATTGTGGAATTTTTCGTAAATTAAACCTTGAGGCGAAAAATTGTTCATAGTTTTAACGATAAAACAAAATTTACCAACTTGCCATGAAACCATTTGATTTTTCTATAAAAACAGGGGTGCTCTTCCTCATTATATCTATTTCATATATACCTAATGGTTGGGCTCAAACAGAACCCGGTTCAGGAACTGATAAATCGTCCTATTTCAAAGCTTCCGGAAATTATCTATCCAACTCTGTGTACTATGGAAGAAAGGACTCATTACCTACACCTTATCTAACCGCTTCGATGGGCTATTATGATAAATCCGGTTTTTACATTTCGGGATCTCTGTCTTATCTGTCTGCCAAAAATGCACACCGCATCGATTATGGAGCTATTGATCTGGGTTATAATTTTACCGTTAGTGATCAGTTCAGCGGTTCTGTATATGCAAACAAAGGATGGTATAGCCAGTCGAGCACCAATATTACCAGTGATATCAAAGGAAGTATGGGTTCATTGCTCAGTTATGATCTGGGGGCTATTCAGGTAAACGGAGGGGTTGATGTAACCTTTGCCACCAAAACAGATATCGGTGTTAACCTGGGCCTCTCACACGATTTTGTCTTTGGCAAGGAAGGCGACCAGTTTAGTATAGAACCCAGTTTTTCAACCAACTGGAGTTCATTGCATTCTTATGAAGGATATATCAGCAGGAAACTTGGGAAAAAAGCAGGTTTACCGGCTGGCGTAACTACTACTGCTGTTACAACCGTGCTAAACAATAAAATTACCTTGCTTGATTTTGAAGTATGGGTGCCTTTTATCTATGAGACAAAGAAAATAGGTTTCATATTCACACCTACACTTGCCATTCCCAAAAACCCGATCTATACTACTACCACGATTACAACCCGGTTAAATAATGGTACGCAGAGTTCTGTTACCAATAATTCAACGCCCCCATCAGAGACAAAACTGACCAATAATTTTTTTGCAGAATTTGAGGTATTTTTTAAATTCTGATCTATTCAGGGAGATTCTTTGAAGGTAGTTTAATAAACAGCACCATGAATTTTACAAGAGCACATAAAATATTACTGATCGCTTCCAGTTTGTGGTTCTTTGGAGAAGGATTGTTCACCCCTTTGTTTGCGGTCTTTTCAGAAAAGATCGGAGGCGATATTCTGGACCTCACATGGGCGTTATCCTTATATCTTGTACTAACCGGTATTTTATATATTGTATTTGGCAAGCTCTTACAAAACTCCAAACACAAGGAAGTTGCACTTGTTATCGGATACTTATTAAATACTGTTTTCACATTTTCATACATACTCGTTCACAACAGTAAGCAATTGTTCATTTTACAGATCGGACTTGCCATAGCAGAAGCGTTAAGTACGCCCATCTGGGATTCTTTGTTTGCGAAATACCTGGAAAGGAATGATGATTCTTTTTTCTGGGGGATTGCAGGAGGCCATAGTCAACTGATCTCCGGTATTGCGATCGCCATTGGCGGACTTGTGATCTATTATTTTTCTTTCAATCTGCTTTTTATCATTATGGGTTGCATACAGTTAACAGCAACTATAGTGCAGACTGCATTGCTGTTTAATAAAGCGGCTATTGCCAGGCTAAAGGCCGAGGCAGAAGCAGCCGAAGGCCTCGAATAAAATTCTCCGTGTTGTGCCATCAAACACGGTCTTTCGATTATTCGAGACCACAGGTCGCTCACAGCCGCTGGGCCCCGTTCCTGTTACCGGGCTGCTTTGGCCATTTTCAAATCAGCTTCGTTTGATTTGAATGCCTTTGCCTTCGCTCTACACCATACCCAAAGAGGCCCGTCCACAGGAACTGATTAGAAATTATTCGTTGAAAACTCTGTCTGCTATTTTTTTGAATCACTCATACAATGAAATGATTGATAGTTCAACACGATAAGATTTTACTGATTCATAAAATAAAAGCCTCCCTTTTGGGGAGGCTTTTTATTTTATGAATTAAAATCATATTTCTTTCTTCTGGGTCTTGATAACATAGCCGTAGCTTCTTTATCATTGTTTTTGAAAGCTTCTTTTTCCGGATCCCAATAGATCTTTCTTTTCAGCTTCATGGCTATCTGGTGCAGTAAGCAGGCACTGCATGAGCGGTGACCTACTTCTACCGGCGTGCTGGGTTGCTTTCTGGCTTTAACACTTTCTAACCAATCCACATGCTGTTCTGGGCTTTCGAGTAAATGAATTTCGTTGGCACCGATTACAGACTGCAATATTCTTGGATCGCTTGCATCAATCGGTTTAACACCGCTTCTGTCTGCTACGGGGTCAGTATCTGTTACACGGTAATTACCACGGGTAACCCAGATCCATCCTTCGGATCCGATAAATTTAACGCCGTTGGGCAGTTCATTGGAAACGATCATGTGTACCCCATTCGCATACAAGGCTTCTGTTCTGAAGATACCATGTACATCCCATAAGCCTTTGTAATTAGCATCATCAGAAGGGAAACCCGCTTTGCCCCATATTTCTATCGGACCGGTATATTCTGTTCCCATGCCCCAATGTGCAATATCTATATGGTGTGCACCCCATCCGGTGATCATACCTGCACCAAACTGTTCGCAACGTAACCAACCCGGACGGCTGGAAACACCTTTGGGTGAAGCATCCTGAGAATGAACCCGGTCTTCTGTATAATACTGTTCAGGTGTGGCACCTAACCATGCATCGTAATTGAGTGTAGATGGCACAGGCATCTGAATGGTGCTTCCACCACCGGGATCTCCCGGCAGGCCTACTTCAATGGTATGTAGTTTACCTATACGGCCATTGCGTACCAGTTCACATCCTTTTTTAAATTGAGGCCATGGATCATTACCACGCTGTTGGCTGCCGATCTGAAAGATCCTTCCGGTTCTTTTCACAGCATTGGCCAGGATCCTTCCTTCTTCAATAGTTAAGGAAGCCGGTTTCTGCATATACACATCTTTACCTGCATTTACCGCATGCACACTTACGATGGCATGCTGGTGATCGGGTAAACTTACATGTACGGCATCAATATCTTTATTGGCCAATAACTCTTTGTAATCGTAATACACTTTCATATCCCAATCGCCTTTCAATCCGCCGTTAAACTGTGCATTGCGGATGTAGTTTTGCTTTACAGCGGCAGGACCGGCATCTGCGCGATTTCTGTCGAGATCACAAACAGCCATAATACGTGCCCCTGCATAACGGGAAATACCTGTCATATCATGACTGGTAGAAATTCTACCGCAACCGATAGAAGCCACATTGATCAGGTTACTGGGTGCACTTTTTCCAAATACACTCGCAGGAACGATGGTGGGAAAACCGCTGAGGATCAGGCCTCCACCGGCAACCTTGGCAGATGAGTTCAGGAACTCTCTCCTGCTAACCGTCTTTTTTTGTTTTTTCATCACGATACTATTTTATGATAAGGAATGATAGATACCAGCTTTTGTTTTTTATGGCGTCTTTGTTGCGTCGCAATCACTTCATCTTTCACTACTCTGTGCAACTTATTTTTTTGTCACTTTCACAATGGGTGGCTCTGCAAAATACTGCCAGGCAGATTCTGCTTTTGCCGCATCAAATTTTCCGTTGAATACCACCATGCGGTATTTTAATACATAGGTCTTTCCGGGCTCGAGTAACCAGTTCCTGTCTTTGGTAGGGGCAAAACTGAAAAACATATCACCTCTTCCATTGGTACCCGGGGCCCATATCCGCATGGGTTCCGGAAAATTATAATTGGCGGGGTATGACAGAAATGCCACACCACCTGAATCATTGCCAGGTAAAGCACCTTGTACGATTGCCCATTTGGCTCTGGTTCCGTCTGTATCTTTTCTTGTTTTGCCTTCTGATGTTAATACTTCGCAGTTATTATTATCCCAATAACCGGTGGTACGCCAACCCATTCCTGCATATCGGTATTCAATGATCTGAAACGGGCTTTCCGAAGCACAATTCATTTGTGAGGTAATATCCACCACATAATAATCACTGTTATTCTCTTCCTGAAACACACGGATGCTTTGCAATTCATTCAGTGCCACTTTTTCCGTACCGTTCTTTTTAAATACCACATGTTCATGCAGGGCTTCAAATTCTGAGAAGATATTTCCGTTTGTTTTAGACACCAGTTTGGCAAAACGCACGGTTCCCTGTTTTCCTTTGATATTCCAGAAATCAACCGTGTCTTTTTCGAAGTATACATGTGTCCACGGATTCCAGATCCCGTAATGATGGTAATGATCAGGTGCCTGTATGCGCGTAAGCTCCTGACCGTGGGGTGTCCACAAAGGATGGATAAAACCACTTCTTTTAAAATTGGTATCAATTCCTTTTGGCGGATACACCGTTTGGTAATAATAACGGAGCAGGTTCTTCTGGTTAGAACGGATGGTGAAAGAACTATCGTTCCTTACCATAGTGATCTCTTCAAATTTTGTTGGAGTGGCGCGTATCAACTCATACGCCACTTCTTTTTTCGTGGTAGGTTTTACCGACCAGTATATAACGCGGTGCCCTTCCTGTTTGATCTGAAAAGCCACCGGAATTTTTTGATTGCCTTCTATTTGTACCAAAGCCAGAGAAGAATCTGCGAGAAAGGTGATCTCATCCAGATTAACACTGGCAGTAACCGCGATGCCATTGGTAGGTTTTGGCAAACTCACTTTCAAACCGGCAACCGTTTGTGCTGAACCGGCAAAGGAGATGCACATACCTAAAACACTTAACAGCACACAGTTTTTTATGCTGTAAAAACAGTTGCAGATAACTATGGGAGGGTTCTTTGGCTTCATTTTGCAATCGGTTGCTTAAATTCCGACATTTCATACATAAATCCAAATTAATTTAGGCAGAATACCTTCCAGATTCGGCAAAAAGGGTTCTTGTAAAGGATTGATTTTTTTCAAGTAAAAAAGTTGCCTGTTTATATACACTATTTACCGAACGGTTGTGAGTTTTTAAGCAGTAAAGTCTTAAATTGACAACTTTACAGATTCACTCTCTTACCAAAACTAATTTCATGAAAAGATTATGCCTGTTCTTTTGCCTGGCGGCAATGGTAACTGTTTCTTTTACCACCCATGCACAGCTCCCTTCCCCCAAGGAACATTTCGGTTTCAATATTGGTGATGATTACCAATTGGCCACGTACACACAAACCGAAGCCTATTTTAAAAAATTAGCCGCTGTATCCGACCGGGTAAAACTGGTTGATATCGGCAAGACCGAAGAAGGCCGTTCGCAATACATGTTTATCATTTCCAGTCCGGAGAATTTAAAGAACCTGGACCGTTATAAAAAGATCTCTCAGCAATTGGCCCATGCAGAGAACCTGACCGATGAGCAGGCAAGAACCCTGGCCGCAGAAGGCAAGGCCGTTGTTTGGATAGATGGTGGCTTA
>CANGOX010000110.1 GCA_947455605.1 Chitinophagaceae bacterium | reverse complement strand
GTTTGAATTTGGATATTATGAGTATGATGGCAATGATTTTACTGCTGATATGACCGCACTTGCCAATGAGCCTCAAAATCAGCTCTGGCTAGAGATTTGCAATCCAATGCAGATCCCGTTAGATGGTGAAAAGAGTTGGGCAATGATGGAGCAAGTGTTTTATAATACTATTTATTGATTTGGGACAAAAGAGAACTTTTTTTTCTCTGTTATTAAATTTTTAGGTATCGCTTTTAGAGAAAACTCGTTTACAAAGTATTTTTAAATACCCCTTATACAGATGTCAAATGGCAAAACAATATTCTATTTGAAATCAAACTAATTAACCAGACACTATCGTATATTTTTAAAACCCATTATTTCTTATTTCAAAAGTATATTTACCCGAACCAACCAATAAGCGAAATTCTCTAGGTTTCTTTGACAGTATTTTTATATCAGCATCTTCGCTGATGTTCTTGTCAGATTCATATACGATTTGATTAGTTGAAACAGGTAATATCACATCTGCTTTGGTATTTACTGGAATTTCAATTTCCATTTGCAAATTTGAATTCGATTTGTGTGTCCATGATACAACCACTTTACCATAAGGAGAATTAAATTCAGTTGTTTGTTCATTAATTACATCAGTTAGTTGAGGCACAATTAGCAAGTGTTTAAAAGCTACTGATTTTTCCATTTGACGGATACCTGCCAGCCCCGTATAAAACCACCCACCTCCCGAAGTGTAACAGGAATGAATATTTGAATAATAGCCATTCCATTGCTCCCAAGCTGTATTTGCCCCTTGTGATACCATATAGCCCCAACCAGGGTACGTTGTTTGTTTCATCATCAAATAAATAAGGTCTGAACGACCTATTTCGGTAAGATACTGTAGCATAAAATAGGTGCCCAACATACCTGTATTCAAATGCCCTTTATCAGTAATTTTAATTGTATTTTCAAGGTTGCTTAATACACGGTTTATTTCATCTTTTACCGGAACATTCATCAGCAAGGGAAATGAAAGGTAGGCTTGTTCTCCGTTGGCATAAATTCCCTTTTCTTTGTTAAAATATTTTTCGTGAATTTTATTTTGTAATACTTCAGACTGCTGTATATACTTTTTACTATCGTTTTGCTTTCCAAGAACTTCGGCACATTCTGCCAGAATTTTGTATAAATAAATCTTGTAACAATTATTAAATACTTCCTTTTCGGTTTCACTCACTTTCTCTTTCGAATCCATTCCTTTACCCGGTGGCACCCAATCGCCAATAAAGCCCCATTTTTCACTACCGTAATGCATTAGAATCCCATCCTTACTTTTAGTTTCTAAAAAATCAACGTAATGCACCATTGAATGATAGGAGGAACTCAATTGGTCTATATCTCCATAATATTTATAAATTTTCCATGGCAAAACAACGCCGGTACCTCCCCAGCCGGGTCCGCCACCTGCATCATAAGGAGACGGAGCTGTATTGGGAATTTCACCATCAGCTTTTTGTGCAGACAGCCAATTTTTTGACCATTTTTTGTAAAAACTTTCGAGTTGGAAATTATAGATACCTGTTTCTACTGCCACCTGACCATCTCCATAACCAAGCCGTTCTCTGTGAGGACAATCCACATAATAGCCGCCAAGGTCCAAACAACGAAATGTAAAACGGTTTAACTCATAAATAGCATTTAAATCTTTGTCAGAACTTGAAAAGCTACCTGCTTCGGTAAGATCAGATTCTATCATGTACCCTGTTATATCACTAACTTTCGGTTCGTAGTGTAATCCCTGGATTATTGCATAACGAAAACCGTGGTAATTAAATTTCGGACAGAATATTCCACTGTCTGCATCTGAACTTATATAGGCGTCCCTCTGCCCAATATATTTATTACCGAAATCCCAATTATATTGAGATATTTTTTCAGGTTTTTTATTGCAAAAATCCGAATAAATAATGTCTATCGTGTCGCCTGCTTGTTTGTTTTTTATTTTCATCTTCATCCATCCGGTAAAATTTTTTCCGAAATCAATCAGCCAGACATCTTTATTTATTTGAGAAATATTTTTTACCAGAATAGTATCAGTAATAACATTCGCTTTGCAGGATTGGGATTTAGTAATGGCTTTTGGTTTCGCAATTCTAATCACATTTTTAGCAGGTTTTTCTTTGTTCCAATCATTCATTACCATCCTGCTATCTACCAGTTCGCCACCCATTTTATTCCAACGCCAATTGCCAATTTGACTGATATTGCTATTGTATGTTTTCCAAGTTGTGTCGGAAACAATTACTGTTGAACTATGCGAAGAAGTTAAATGTGCCTGAAGACGAAAAACGGGTGAATTATAAATAACGCCCGGTAATCCTACTGAATACCAGCCTCGTCCGGTCCATACACCGATCGTATTTTTTCCAACCTTCAGATAATTTCTGATATCATAGGTGAGGTAGTAATTCTCTATTTGAAAATCACTGACAGCCGGCGAAAGAACGTCTTTGCCAATTTTCTTTCCGTTTACATACAATTCAAAATAGCCCTGACAATTTACAAATACATTCGCTACATCCGGAATCGTATCCATCTCAAATGTTTTTTCAAAAACAGGTGAATAAACAGTATCAGGACTACTTATCCAATCCGCTTTCCAATCATTCTCACTTAATAAACCTACCGAAAAATAATTCTCTTTCGACCAGTAACTAGGCTTGCCATTATTATCCCAAATACGAACCTTCCATTTATAAGCACTAACACTTTTTAAAGATTTTCCCGCATATTTAATCTGGATATTATTATCAGAAATAACTTTTCCGCTATTCCAGCAAGTATCAGTTGTGTTTTTTGACCATACAATAATTTGATAAGCTTTCTGGTATTTTTTTCGGGTATCCGATTTTAATTTCCAGGAGAAATTTGGATGCTGATCGTCAATACCAATTGGATTAATTTCATGATTTAATGACGATTCATAAATCTTAACATTTGAATATCCCTGCGAATGGCAAGAGATTGTCCCAACTATTGACAACATAAATCCTATGAAGAAAAATTTTAAAACTTTTATACTTTTCATTTTCAGCTTTCTTTTTGGAAAAAAATAGTTCATTTTTAAAGTTGTAATATACTTATTAAATGTAACGTATGTCGGAGGTAATATTCTTGGCAAACGCGTCTTAATTTGTTATTATAAGAAGGGCTAAAAAATGCGTTCCACCCACACAGTAAAAGTTTTTTTTAAGCTTCTTTCTATCTATATTCATACTATTATGAAAATAGCTAACCTTTTTATTCGAATTGCCTTTCTATTCCTGTTTGGAATCAATATTTCTGAAGCGCAGAATACTTTGATTTCATATGAACAGGCAAAGAAGCATTCAATCGTTTCAGATAAATCTGCTCCCGATTTTTTTGAAGGAGCCATTCTTGGTAATGGTGCCATGGGTGTAATTGTGACCACCCGGCCCGATGGGGTAGTGCTCTATTTCGGACACAACAATGTATGGGATATTCGCCTGGGTGAGAACAACAGAGAGAAGATCGGAAATTTTCAGGAGATATTCAACAAAGTAAAAGCCATTCCGGATACGTTGAAGGTACTAACAGATAACCCATGGTACAACGAATACCAAAAGATGACTGCCGAAAACTACAGGCAACCTTATCCACGCCCTTACCCCTGTGGCTCCGTGCTGTTGGGTTTCGACCGCCGGAATGCCGAAATGATCGGACATAAGCTGGATATTTCTAACGGAATTTGTGAAGTGTACCTACTTACCAGGGATCAGAAAAAAATAGTCCTGCAAATTTTTACTGATATGGTCAAAGATCAGTTATGGTTCCGTCTGGTAGATCAAAAGGGCAATCCTTATGATAATATTTTTGACCGTATCAAAGTGATTCCGGATCCTTCGACGCCGAAAGAATTTCCAAAGACAAAATTAGAAGAGAACCTGGGAAATGGCGTGATCGCGTTTCGTCAGACAATGCCCTTTTCGGAACCAGGCAAATATGATACGTTAAAAGGACATCCAAAAGACAAGGCATTCCGCCTGATAGCAGCCGTAAATAGCTCATTGGAAAAAAAAGTAAGGATCAACTGGAATGGCATTCAGCAGGTAATGGCACCTATGGAAGCAGGAATCAAAAAGAAGCCGGGTTTTACAGGATTCATTTCACTTCAGGAAGGACTGAACAGTGAAGTCGAATATAATTTGTCAGAAAAAGCGATTCCCAAAAATGAAGATTTGCTGATAGCCATGAACAGGAGTCAACAAATCTGGAAAGATTACTGGGGTAAATCAGGCGTTAACCTCAAAGATCAGTTTTTGGAACAGATGTGGTACCGGAATCTCTATTTTCTAAATTGTGCCACCAAAGATGGGGCCACAACCCCCGGTCTTTTTGCAAACTGGAGTTACAATAACATTGGAACCTCCTGGCATGGCGATTACCACATGAATTATAATACGCAGCAACCTTTTTGGGTTACCTTTTCGAGCAACCATCTGGAAAAAAATCTTCCTTACGTGAACCTGATTGAAAAGTTGGTTCCGGTGAGCAAGCGATGGGCAAAAGAATATTACCAATTGCCGGGTGCTTATTTTCCACACAGCGCTTTCCCGGTTGAAATGAACATGAACCCTTATCCAGTGCCTACCTGGGGTTGGGAGGTTTGCGAAACCCCCTGGGCAGTTCAGGGCTTGTGGTGGCATTTTCTGTATTCAGGAGACATTGAATTTCTCAAAAGCAGGGCATTTGGTCCTATGAAATTAGCGGTTGAATTTTTGGTGGCCTATATGAAAAGACCCGAAGCAAGCGGACCACAATGGAAGGACGACAAATTTCACATTTTTCCAACGGTACCTCCTGAACTGTATGGGCTTCGTCCCGGTTTTAAATACAATTTTGATTGCAATGTAGATCTTACGCTTACGAAATTCATTTTCAAAGCGTTTACTGAGGCCACTAAAGTCTTACAGGTTGAAAAGCAGGAGGAAACATTACTCAGTAACGTCCAGCTAATTTTATCACATTTCCCCGATTACCCGTTAGCTGTTTCAAAAGAATTCGGGAAAGTGTTGGTTTCAGCGCCCGATGAAAATTCAAATGTGGTTTACAATACGCCCAATCCATTAATGTCAGTATTTCCCGGAGAAGATTTCGGGTTACATTCAGATTCAGCAACTAAAACGCTTTTGAAGAATACTTACCTCAATCAGCAAAACGAGGGAGGAAATGATTTGGTATTCATTAATCTACAAGCTGCCCGTATCGGAATGCTCGACCTGGAACGCTTTAAGCGACAGGTAAATTATTCAACCATGGCTAATGGTGCAACTTCGGACCGGGTAATGCAGGTAAATGGCCGATACAATGATGCGACCGATTATGGTTATATGGATAAAAAGGGTATTTGGCTCGAGAATTTCGCTTTACCGGTTGTCGTCAACGAATGCCTGATGCAAAGTTATGATGGCACAATCAGACTCTTCCCCAACTGGCCGATGGACAAGGATGCCGAATTTCAGCATCTGCGTGCCGTTGGCGCTTTCCTGGTAAGTGCAACTTTGAAAAATGGTAAAGTAGTTGAGATAAAAGTTACAAGCGAAGTGGGAGGTGTATTAAAGATGATTTTGCCTTGGGCTAAAGGAGGTGTCGTATCAAGTTCCCGTGGCAAAAAGTTAGTCTCAGCCCCGACCGTTGAAATGCCGACAGTAAAAGGGGAGACAATTGTGTTTCGTCCCTGAATTACAAACGATTAGAGTCTAACAATAAACAGAATAAATAAACCGCATGAAATTTTTATCAACACTAATCATGTTTTCAGTTTTTCAAACGGCAGGCTTTACCCAAAATCCGATCATCCCGAATAAGGGAGCCAACGATCCGCATATCAGGATATTTAACGGAAAAGCTTATCTGTCGGCTTCACATGATAAATCCATCGACAACAAAAGTTTCAAGATGGACGATTGGTGGATGTGGTCATCGGATAATCTGGTTGACTGGAAACTTGAGTCGGTTCTGAAACCGGAACAAACCTATATTGGCAAACCGTTTTCAAGTTGTTGGGCAACTGATATTGCCTACCGCAATGGTAAATATTACTGGTATTTCTCCGAGGGAAACCAACAATCGGGTGTTGTGGTAAGTGATTCACCTGCCGGTCCATGGAAAGATCCATTGGGGAAACCCTTGCTTACTGCTGAAATGACACCAACCCAGGAATACGACATGGGTATCATTCAGGATGCTGCGGGTGAATTTTACATGGTCTTCGGCGTATGGGATTACTACATCGCCAAACTAAATCCTGATATGATTTCGCTTGCAGAAAAGCCACACAAGATTGATATTAAAAATCCTCGCGGGCCCTATAATCAGGATGGTACAAATACAACAATGCCTACCGACGATAAGCCATTTATTCATTTTTATAATGGGAAATATTATTTGTCCTGGGGGTGTTTTTATGCAATGTCCGACAATGTTTACGGGCCTTATAATTACACAGGTTCAATCATGGATTCCACCAGTTTTGCTCCCGGATTTGAAAAACCAACCTGGCCAAAAGGATTTCTGCAAGGCCGTCACGGTTCGTTTTTTACATTTCACAACCAATGGTATTTTGCCTACTGCGACATCAGTCAGACAGGCAACCGTTATTTCCGAGATACCTTCATTAGTTATGTTCATTATAAAGCTAATGGCGAAATGGCTTTGATTCGGGTTGATGGAATTGGAGTAGGGGAATACGATGCCAATCAAACGATTCAGGCTGAAGATTATTTCGAGTCTTCCGGAATAAAGAATACAGATATTGCCAATAATGGATTTATTGTATCCGATATAAAAAATAATGACTTTCTTGTTTTTCCAAACATAAAAAATCTTGACAAAAAGCGAAAAATTGACTTCAAAGTGGAAGCCAAATCGGCTTGCTCAATTGAGATTCGAAAAGATTCGCCAAAAGGAGCGTTGATAGCCCAATGTAAATTAGGTACGACAAATCTTTCAGGAACTTATGAAAATATAAGTTGCCATTTGCCTAAAATGAAGGATAATCAAAGTTTGTGTTTTGTTTTCAAAGGCAAAGGAAAGAAGTTGCTTTTGTTAGACTCATTTTTGTTTAATTGATTTATGTAATAGCAGATTAAAACTCTAATTAATCAAAAAAAATACATTAAAATAAATTACTGTTTTAAGCCCCTTAAGGTTTAGAAATAAAATCAATAAAAGATGAAAAAAGCGATATCCCTGTTAGTACTATTTTTATCTTTTTATACCTTGAGCAATGCCCAGTCTTCAGATCTATGCATTATAAAACAGCGGATTGTTAACGAACTTGTAAACGGTAAAACCATTGATAGCCAGGTGAAAAACATTTTGTCTAAAATGAAAGAAGACGGAAGTTTTAACGGAATCAATTATGCAGACCTTAGCACTACTGCAGGTTTTCCGCAGGGAAGGCACACAAGCGATTTAGCTTATATAGCGAGGGCCTATCAATCACAAACCTCTGCTTTTTACAAAAGTAAAATAGTGAAAGAAGCCATTATCAATGGGCTTAATTTTTGGGTTACAAACGATTTCGTGGGAGACAACTGGCACAATAACCAAATAACGACACCTACGAATTTGATGAATCTTATGTTGACAATAGGTGATGAATTACCAAGAGACCTGGTTGAAAAAGCCCAACCAATCATTGGCAGGGCCAATTTGAGTGCTACAGGTGCAAGACCAAGTGGTGATAGAATTGTAATTGCTGGTATTTTGGCTAAGAACTTACTTTTTCTGGGTAAGGAAAAAAACTTTGATTCAGTCATAAACATCATTGAAGGAGAAATGAAATTTGCTACTGGCAAACCTGGCCTGCAGCAGGATTTGAGCTTTCACCATCGTATAGACCGGGTAAACAATACTGATTCTTATGGTTATGGAAAATTTGCGAATACTTATGGCGATTGGTCTTTTTATGTTTCAGGCACTAAATACCAATTTTCAAAAGATAAAATAAACCTGTTAGTTGATTACTATTTAGACGGTATTTACAAGCAAATGGTATATGGAATTTATGAGGATGTTAGCGTAAGAAACAGGGATATTGCACATAAAAAAACTTCTTTCCAACCTAATGGAACCCTCGAAATAGAAAGGATTTTAAGTTGCACAGATTATAGAAAAAAGGAGCTGCAAGACATTATACAATTGAGAAAAGGTGAAACTAAACCGGCTCTATCCTTCGCCAAATTCTTCTGGCAAACCGAGCATTTCGTTTTTCAACGTCCTAATTTTTATACCAGTGTGAGGATGTTTTCTACGCGAAACCAAAATATGGAACAAGCTTACAATGGACCAGGCAAAACAACGCACCATAGAGCGGATGGAACGAATTATGTAATGCTAAAAGGTGATGAATATCACAATATTTGGGCAGTGTATGATTGGCAAAAAATATCAGGCGCTACTATTATGCAGAAACCCAATCTGCCGGGGCCTAACGAAATTCAAAAAGAAGGACTTACCAATTTTGTAGGGGCGGTTACCGATGGATTATATGGCGCAGTGGGCTTTGATTTTAAAAGTCCACATGATATGCTGGAAGCAAAAAAATCCTGGTTCTTTTTTGATGAAGAATATGTTTGTCTTGGTGCCGGTATCAAACCCAAAAGTTCATTACCTGTTGTAACCACGATTAATCAGGTTTTATTGAAAAGTGAAGTGAGTATGATGCAGGATGGGCAGAAAAAAATACTGCCTAAAGGCAACAGAGAAGCCGAAAATGTCAAATGGGTTTATCAGGATAAAATTGGATATATTTTCCCTCAACCAACAACGATACATATATCTAATCAGACTGAAACGGGACGGTGGTCGGATATTACAGACGAAAAAAATATCAGTAAAGAATTGGTGAGTGAGGAAGTATTTAAGTTGTATTTCAACCACGGTAAAAACGATAGTGGAAACCGAAAGTTTGATACGGAGTCATCTTATCAGTACATCGTTGTTCCTGATATCTCTGAACAGAAATTAATGGAAACAAGTATAAATAATCGTAGCATTGATATATTGTCTAATACGCCTGATTTGCAAGGGGTAAGTCACAAAAAACTGGGCATTGTTCAATTGGTTTTTTATAAAGCAGGAGAAGTTGAAATAGGCAAAGGTCAAAAAGTAAAAATAGACAGTCAAGGCATGGCGATGCTAAAAATGAATGGAAATAAAGTAGTGGAATTAACGGTGGCTGACCCTTCGCGGAATTTACATCGCATTTTGCTCACATTACCCAATATTTATGAGACGAAAGCAAATTTGATTACTTGCTTGCCTAACAGAACAAGTAATCAAACAACAATTATTGTTGATTTACCACAAGGTGTTTATTTGGGAAAAAGTGTTACCATTAAGCTTTAAAATAGTGTTACTTGTAATGGTAATATTTGTAGTATAGTGCAGGACGGGAAAAAGTTTACATTTAATTACATTGTATTGGAGTTTCAAATACCCCACCCGGCATCAAAATGCAAAAAATAATTTTATCAGTAACGATATTAGTTGGGTTTGTATCCTTACTTGCTTGTAAGCAAATCAGGGTTGTTTCCGATACCACATTTAGTAAGTCGGTGCCACAAGTTATTATGGATAAAATGTATCAGGAGATAAAAACACCATTTAAATATGGCGTTGTTTGTAAGCATCCTGATTCAACTAAATTAATGGATAGTCCAACTATATTTCGAGAGAATAATGTTTGGTACATGGCCTATATCATCTTTGATGGTAAAGGATATGAAACCTGGCTTGCCGAAAGCGATAATTTATTACAATGGCGAACGAAAGGAAGAATTCTTTCCTTTACTGAGCAAACCTGGGATGCCAATCAAAAAGCAGGATATGTATCATTGGTTGATATTAATTGGGGAGGAACTTACGCTGTTGAGAAATATGATAAAAAATACTGGATGTCCTATTTAGGCGGAAACACAAATGGTTACGAAGCCGGCGTATTAGGAGTTGGAATGGCCAATTCAAATACCTTGACGGATGCACATGAATGGAATCGATTAAACAAGCCAGTTTTAGAAGCAAAGGATATTGATGCCAGATGGTTCGAAAATAAAACCATTTTTAAAAGTTCTGTGATACATGATAAACATCAAACTACCGGACATCCCTTTGTAATGTATTATAATGCCAAAGGCGATACCGCTAAATATGAAAGCATCGGCATGGCAGTTTCTGATGATATGGAGCATTGGAAAAGATTTGGAAATGATCCGCTAATAACCAAACACAAGGGAATATGCGGCGATGCGCAAATAGCAAAGTTCAATAACCTGTATATTATGTTTTATTTTGGCGCATTCTGGCGTCCCGGTGCTTTTGAAAGATTTGCCTGTTCTTATGATTTGGTAAATTGGACTGAATGGAATGGAGAAGACCTAATAGCTTCTTCAAAAGAGTATGACAAAATATATGCGCATAAACCCTGTGTTATAAAATATAACGGAATTGTTTATCATTTTTATAATGCCGTAAGTGAACATGGCAGAGTGATTGCCTTAGCTACATCAAAAGATTTATTATCTAATCCTGGGGAATGAAATTTGACATTTTTACACAACTATTTTCGGAGGTTGTTTTTTTGTTTAAGAATTATATATAATAATAAAGTATCAATTGAAGGGTACATTAATTCCGAAAAGCGATTTTAATCAGCATAGCACAGTACTATACAGCATAGTACAGGACAGCTATCATAAAAACTGAAGCTAAGTTTATTAAGATTTCAAAATCTTCTTTTTGGAGTAATATTTTTCGCCATAAAAATATTTTTAAAGGAAGTTTAAAAACGATTGCTATTGGATAATAAAGTACCCGATATTGTAGAACTTCAACGAAAAGTTGCCTTGTATAGAAATGAGGATGCTTTCAAGTCATTATTTCTTTTTTTCTACCCCTCTCTAACTAATTTTGCTTATTCGATCACTAAATCTGAGGAGTCCGCAGAAGAAGTTTATTCTGATGTAATGCTGAAGCTTTGGGAAATGAATGATTCACTGTATGGTATTCACAACCTGAAGAGTTATCTCTACCGGGCAATAAAAAACGCCTCTTTAAACTACCTGGAAAAATACCATAAACTGGATTATGTTAATTTGGACAGTATTTCTATTGAAATCCTTCCATTGCATGATAACGAAAATGAAATTTTGGCTAACGAATTTAGCAGATTTACCCGGATTGCCATACATTCATTGCCGGCTAAGTGTCAATTGGTATATAAACTGATCAAGGAGGAAGGCTTAAGTTATAAGGATGTGTCTGAAATTTTACATATTTCCGTAAATACGGTTGAGGGACATATGGTAACTGCCTTGAAAAAACTGCAAAAAGCCTTGAGTATTTTTTTACAGCCTGCTAAAAATTAATTTTTACTGCACCGGTGGAACTTCCTTTTTTATCTGTCTTATATACAGATAGCTTAATTTTTTGCTTGTAATATAAGATATTCATGAGTCAGGACAGGTTTCTTCACTTGCTTAGTAGAATGCTTGCCAATGAGGCAACCATTCAGGAATTGGATGAATTGAATCATCTGATAGAAGATGATTCAAATGATAAGATCTTCTACGAAAATTTACAACACAAGCCCAATCCTTATGATTTTGTAACCCAATATAGAGCAAACAGGGCATTTGAGCTGTTAGCTCCTAAACTTACAATCTCTCAGGTAAATAGGTCTGAAAGCACGGCAAATACTCCTTCGGAAAGCACGGAACCTAATAAAATTGGGAATAGAAAATATTTATATCTCTGGGCTTCTATTGCGGCATCTATTATAATTGTCATTTTTACCTGGCCACTGGTTTTTACATCTAAACAGGAGCAACTTTCTACCGCACCACACAGTGAAATAGCCACTTTAAAAGGGCAGAAATCAAAAATTACATTACCCGATGGAACCCAGGTATGGCTAAATGCCGACAGTAAAATCAGATATCCCGAGCATTTTGCAGGCAATATCAGAGAGGTGAATTTAGAGGGAGAAGCCTATTTTGATGTAACCCATAATAAGGAAAAGCCTTTTATCATTCACACAAAAGAAATGAACATTAAGGTATTGGGTACGGCATTCAATGTGCGTGCCTATCCAAATGAGAAAAAGTCGGAAGCAGCTTTGATAAGAGGTTCTATTGAGGTTTCCTTCAATAACAGACCGGATCAAAAACTGATATTGAAACCGAATGAAAAGATTGAGGTTAAGAACAGCCCCTCCGTTTTCAACAAAACGTCGGTTAACAAAGAAGAGATGAAAGCTGCGGTGATAGCCATCAATAATATTTCATACATCAAATCAGATAGTACGGTAATTGAAACAGCATGGAAAAATGGAAAACTGGTATTTGATTCTCAGCCTTTTGAACAGGTATCTGAAGAAATGGAAAGGTGGTATGATGTAAAATTTGTTATTCATGATGAATTGCTGAAAAAGAAACTCTTTACGGCAAATTTTAATAATGAATCTATTGAGGATGTACTGCACTTTTTAAAACTATCCTATCCATTCAATTACACTTATCATAAAGAAACCAAAACGGTAACTATAAATTAAAAGTTATGTAGAAACCTTAACAAAAAAATGGAGAAGTGGTGGAACACTTCCCCAAAATGAAGATAAAAGGAAGGCTGTAAACCAATCCTATTGCTAACATTCAATTCTAAAGTATGAAAAAAAAGACACTTCTTGGCATTTTCTTGTCAAAAAGGAACCATGACAAAATTTTACTTGGTATGAAACTAACGCTTGCCACAATTCTTTTAGCAACAACTCAGGTTTTTGCTACAGGTGTTTCTTCCCAAAATAAAGTCACATTCAAAATTCAAAATGCCCCATTAAAAAAGGTGTTTGTTGAAATTGAAAAGAAATCATCTTTCCGATTTGTTTTCAATGAT
>CANGOX010000109.1 GCA_947455605.1 Chitinophagaceae bacterium | reverse complement strand
ATATTAACCGATGAATGGATAGAAGAATACAATCACAAAAGACCCCATGAATCATTGGGGAATATGACACCCTTCGAATGGAAAACAAACCTTATTAAAAATGATTAAACTCTAAAAGTGACTGTCTGAAATAAGGGGTACTTACAGTATGAAATAGGGTAAAAACAAAAACCCTTGATAGACAAGGGTTTCAAGAGAAAAGTGGTCTCGCCCAGGATCGAACTGGGATCTAGTGTTTAGGAAACACCTATTCTACCTTCATTAATTATACTGGAAGTAGGATGGAGGCATGTGCTAAATGTCGCGTTAACTAATCCCTCCAAAACACCCCCTCAAAACGGATATTTGAACATTCTACATACTTCATCTAATCTTCCGCTTCTAAGTCAAAAATACTATTCACGGTTGTGTTAAATACATTTGATATTTTGATAGCTAAAATTGTAGATGGAACATACCTGTCAGCTTCAATGGAGTTAATTGTTTGTCTTGAAACCTTGATTTTATCAGCTAATTCCTGTTGAGTGATGTTTAGTTTAGCTCTTTCTACTTTTAATGAATTCTTCATTACTTCATCATCTTTTGAATATAAAATGTAGCTATATATTGCAAAATTACGGTAGTTGCAAAGCGCTGGGTTTCTCTTATTGTTGGCACCTCATTAAATACTAGGTATAAAATAGGGCTTAGTATTCCTGTAATTATAACAATTAGTAATGTCAATGCCATTGACCGCATACGGATGAAATAATTCATTTCATCTTCAAATTTTTCTTTTGAGAAAGCGAAAAAAAATAAACCTACCGTAAACAACGAACTGCACATCGTTTTAATGATTTCTTTCTGGGAATAAGGCTCATTTTGTGAAATATATACTAAGGATATTTGGGTAATAATGGCTGCAATAGATATTACCAAACCAATTTTTTTAAAATAGTTTGGCAGTAATCCCAGCCAAAACTGGTTTTTCGGAGTCATTTTCATGTAAAATTTGTTTTCCTTAATGACAAATATACTTTACATTTTTTAATTTCTAAAATATCCTTTTTTTAAGGAAAGTCAGCTTATGAAATATCCTTGTTTATAAATGTGTCTTCTATTGTGCTAACTAATCCCTAAAAAACCCCCATATTCCCCTGTTCTGCGCTAGTTTCAATTTAACTACTATAAACTTGGTCAAGAAGCAATAAACATCTATCTTTGCCGTCCAAACATCGCGAGGTAGAGCAGCGGTAGCTCGTCGGGCTCATAACCCGAAGGTCGGAGGTTCGATCCCTTCCCTCGCAACTTAGTAAAGGCCTCGCTATTGAGGCCTTCATTTTATAAAAGAGGCTTACAGAGCTTTTTTATTCGGCTAGAGGCTACTCTGGATACTGAATGCTGGATTCTTGATACAAGATGATTAGTTCAATTGGCTTCCCGATATGGGGTGCTGCATCTCCCTTCAATTCCCATTCATTACCTTTTTAAGTACGTTTAGCCCATTCACTTCGCGCAACATTGCGTCCATACGTTTTAGCGGGTAAGAAGATTTTACCATAAAAACGCCAGGGCACGAAGAATCGCAAAGGAGTATTTAAAAACTTCCGGACTTCCGGACTATGAACATATTATGAAATCAGGATTCGTCAACATCTTTGGCCGCCCCAACGCTGGAAAAAGCACCCTCCTCAATGCCTTGATAGGCGAGAAGATGGCTATTGTGTCATCCAAAGTGCAAACCACCCGACATCGTATCAAGGCTTTTTTGAATAAGCCGGGCGAGTATCAGATCATTTTTTCGGATACTCCGGGTATCATCGACCCTAAGTACAAACTGCATGAGAAGATGATGGGCTCCGTGAAAAGCGCTCTCGAAGATGCCGATGTGGCACTCCTGATCGTAGACTCCAATGAAGACCTCGATGAGGTGGATGCTATTTTCAGTTCCCTGCGTTTACGGGTACCCTGTATTGTGGTACTGAATAAGATAGACCGCGCAGGTAATGGCCGGATTGCCCTTGCGGAAACCTTTTTCGCCGCCAAGCCTTATTGCAGGCAGATCGTTAAGATCTCTGCCCTTGAGAAGGTCCATATCAATAAACTGCTGGATGCCGTGCTGGCTTTATTACCGGAAGGCAATCCTTTTTACAGCGAAGACGATCTGAGCGATCTGCCCACCAAATTCTTTGTGGGTGAAATGATCCGTGAGAAGATCTATGAGCTGTTTGGAGATGAGATCCCTTACCATACTGCGGTAATGGTGAACGAGTTCAAGGAGAAGGAATCCCTGGTAAAGATCCAGGCGGATATTATCGTAAATCGTGAAACCCAGAAAGCCATCATCATTGGCGATAAGGGTAAGATGATCAAACAGATCGGAACCAATGCCCGTAAGGACATTGAGGAATTTATTCAGCAGAAAGTGTTTCTGGAGCTGTTTGTGAAGGTAAGACCCAAGTGGAGGGACAATGAATTACAATTGAATGAATATGGGTATAAATAAATAATAATCAATTGTTTATATCTGTTTAATGATAATTAAAGTTTAATAATATTTTTCTATTTAAGTAATAAGATTATGAGTTACACAGTTGCAATCGTAGGAAGGCCCAATGTGGGAAAGAGTACTTTATTTAACCGTTTTCTGGAAACCCGGAAAGCGATCGTGGATGATATCAGTGGCGTAACCCGCGACCGCCAATACGGCCTGGCCGACTGGAACGGTAAGGTGTTTAACCTGATCGATACGGGTGGTTTTGTACCCAACAGCGAGGATATTTTTGAAAAAGAGATCCGCAAGCAGGTAAGGATCGCCATTGAGGAAGCCGATTCGATCATTTTTATGGTGGATGTGGCTACCGGCATTACCGACCTGGATGAAGCCATGGCCAATCTGCTAAGACGTGGATCGAAGCCTGTGTATGTTGTGGTAAATAAGGTGGATAACGGAACCCGTGAACTGGAAGCCACCGAATTCTATTCACTTGGCTTTAAGAATACATTCTTTGTAAGCAGTATTTCGGGCAGCGGAACGGGTGAATTGCTCGATGCAGTTACCGAACCCATTACGAGAGAGGATGTAGAAGAAGCCATGAAAGAAAGCAGCTTACCCAAGTTTGCCATTATCGGGCAACCCAATGTAGGTAAGTCTTCCTTACTAAATGCGCTCATCGGGCAGGAGCGTACCATCGTAAGTGATATATCAGGTACCACCCGCGATAGTATTCATACTCACTATAATCTGTTCAATAAAGAGTTCATGCTGATCGATACCGCGGGTATCCGTAAGAAGAACAAAGAGAAGGAAGATCTGGAGTTCTATTCTATCATCCGGGCCATCAAAGCCATCGATGAAGCAGATGTTTGTTTACTCGTGTTGGACGCGTCCAAGGGAATTACTGCCCAGGATGTAAGTATTTTCAGTCTGGCCGAAAGAAAAGGAAAGGGAATTGTGGTATTGGTAAATAAATGGGATCTCGTTGAAAAAGAGACGAATACAGCGCGTGATTATGAAAAAGCTTTAAAGCAAAAACTGGCTCCTTTTACAGATGTGCCCATACTTTTCATATCGGTTGTGGAGAAAACAAGGATCTTCAAAGCCATCGAATTAGGTCTGGAAGTGTTTGAAAACAGGCATCGTAAAGTGCCAACCTCACAGTTGAATGAAGTGATGTTGAAAGCCATCGCCAACTACCATGCACCGGTTGTAAGAGGGAATTCAATAAAAATTAAATATGTTACCCAGTTGCCAACCAGGGTTCCATCCTTTGCTTTTTTCACCAATTATCCGGATGATATCAAGACACCGTACAGAAATTACCTGGAAAATCAGCTCAGAACCCATTTTAAATTTACCGGTGTACCGGTATGGATCTTTTTCAGGAAAAAATAAACACCCTAAAATTTGTTAAATTCATAAAGGAAGTTATCTTCGCGCAAACTTAAAAAACTCAAAAACAAGTACAATGAAAAAAGTATTAGCAATCTTCGCAGTAGCTGGTTTACTGGCTGCATGTAACTCAGGTGAAAACAAAGCTGCAACTGCAGACACCGTTAAAGCTGACACAACTGCAAAAGCTGTAGACACAACTAAAGCTGCTATGGACACTACCAAAGCTGCCGACACTACTAAAGCTAAAATGTAATTCAAGTACTTAGTTACTGAATATTACTTCTTGCAAGAAGGTCCTCCCGAAAACGGGAGGATTTTTTTTTGTGCCAGTTTGTACGTATTTCCCGCATTCGGGTGGTACGGCACCAATATTGACTTAATTTCACCGACTTGTTTTTATAATGGGCTATTGGAGTCCAGTGACATTTTGACCTAAGAAGAAGACTATGTTCAAAGAAAATATGTTTTTACGTTCAGATGAGGATACGGATTTCATGCCTATTATTCCCATAACCGAGAATGATACCGAGCAGGACCGTAACCTGGTGGTACCGGATACATTACCTATTCTGCCTTTAAGGAATACCGTTTTGTTCCCGGGTGTTGTTTTGCCCATCACCGTTGGGAGAGATAAGAGTATCAAAGCGGTAAATGATGCCTATAAATTAGACAAGCTGATTGGAGTAGTGGCTCAGATTGATGCCAATATAGAAGAACCGGAGCCAAAAGACCTTTGTAAGATCGGAACGGTTGCCCGGATCGTGAAGCTTATCAAGATGCCCGATGGCGGTACCACCATCATTATTCAGGGAAAGAAGCGCTTCACCCTGGGAGAAATGGTGAGTGAGGATCCTTATTTCAAAGCTTCTATCAGCCCGCTGCCCGAAGATGAATTACCCACATCCGAGAATTTCAATGCGCTGGTAAGCAGTATCAAAGACCTCGCAGCACAGATCATACAACTGTCGCCCAACTTGCCAACCGAAGCTTCGATCATCCTCAAGAATATAGAGAACCCTTCGTTTCTGATCAATTTCGTGAGCAGTAACCTGAATAGTGATCTTACAGAAAAGCAATCGCTCCTCGAGATCAATGATGTGCATCAACGCGCCGAGCGTTTGATCCATGTACTCCAGCGCGAACTGCAGTTTGCAGAACTGAAGGATAAAGTGACCAATAAGACAAGGACTGAAATAGACAAGCAGCAAAGGGATTATTTCCTGCAGCAGCAGTTGAAAAGTATCAAAGATGAGCTGGGTGGAGATACCAATGAGCGTGAGATCGCAGAAATGAAGAAGAAAGCGGAAGGCAAGAAATGGCCGGAAGCAGCCAAAAATCTCTTCAAGAACGGAATTGAGAAGCTGGAGCGGATGCACCCTACCACCCCGGATTATTCTGTGGTCTATAATCATCTCGATCTGATGCTGGATCTTCCATGGCTTGATTATACGGCAGATAATTATGATCTGAAGAATGCCAAGAAAGTGTTGGATATAGACCATTATGGTATGACCAAGATCAAGACCCGTATCCTGGAATACCTTGCGGTTTTGAAATTAAAGGGTGATATGAAAAGCCCGATCCTCTGTTTTCTGGGCCCTCCCGGAATAGGGAAAACATCCTTAGGTCGTTCCATTGCGCATGCGATCGGAAGAAAATATGTACGTGTAAGTCTGGGTGGATTACATGATGAAAGTGAGATCCGCGGGCACAGGAAAACCTATATCGGTGCCATGCCCGGACGGATTGTTCAGAATATCCGTAAATGCAAATCTTCCAATCCGGTAATGATACTGGATGAGATAGATAAGATCGGCAGCGATTTTCGTGGCGATCCTTCTTCGGCTTTATTGGAAGTACTGGATCCCGAACAGAACCATACTTTTTACGATAATTACCTGGAACTGGAATATGATCTGAGCAAGGTATTGTTCATAGCAACGGCTAATAACCTGCAGAATATACAACCGGCCCTGCGTGATCGTCTGGAGATCATTGATCTGAGCGGGTATGCAGTAGAAGAAAAAGTGGAGATAGCCAAACGACACTTATTACCTAAACAGAAAGATGCGCATGGACTGAGTAAGGTTAATTTCAAGATCAACGATAAAGTTCTCGAAAAGATCATTGAACACTATACCCGCGAGAGTGGCGTGAGGGAATTGGACAGGCAACTGGCATCCATCATGCGTTACCAAGCCAAGGAACTGGCGATGAAGAATAAAGTAAAATCGACCGTTACTGCAGCAGATGTAGAAAAGATATTGGGGCAATCACGGTATTCTAATGATATCTATAAAACAGCCAATATGCCCGGTGTGGCAGTTGGTTTGGCCTGGACCTATGTTGGGGGTGATATCCTTTTTATTGAAACCATACTGGGAGATGGAAAAGGAGAACTGAAACTGACAGGTAATCTGGGTAATGTGATGAAGGAAAGTGCAACCACCGCATTAAGCTATCTGCAGGCCAATGCCCGCAAACTGGGTGTGGATCCGGAAGATTTTGCGAAAAAGAATATCCATGTACACGTTCCGGAAGGGGCGGTGCCCAAGGATGGTCCGAGTGCGGGTATAACCATGCTCACATCATTAACCTCAGCTTTTACGGGCCGTAAAGTGAAGCCTTTTCTGGCCATGACGGGCGAGATCACCCTTCGCGGACAGGTATTACCGGTAGGGGGGATCAAGGAAAAAATACTGGCAGCCAAAAGGGCCGGCCTGAAAGAGATCATTCTCTGTGCCCAGAACGAGAAGGATGTAAATGAGATCGACGGCAATTTCATCAAGGGGATGGTCTTCCATTATGTGAAAACCATGCAGCAGGTGATCGATCTGGCATTGGTATAGATTTTTGGTTCTGCTGAACCATACGAATATTTACCTCTTTAAAGGCGATCAACATCTTCATGTTGGTTGTTTAAGGAAACTATCCCTGCTATATTGATAGCGGGGATTTTTTTGGGCCTGCCCATCGCTATTCTTCCCTTAGATTTGACAGAGAATTTTCTACATGCGGCAAACACTAATTGTATTGGCAATGTTCTGTATCATCCGGTTGCCGGCGCAAACGCTGGGTGGTAATGCTGTATTCAATTTTCTGGCCCAATCCAATACGGCTCAACTTTCCGCATTAGGTGGGGTAAATGTTTCTGCTATTGGTAATGATGTGGGTATGGCTTTTCATAACCCGGCATTGTTACGGAATGGGATGAACCAGCAAATGAGTGCTTCTTTCAATTCGTTTCTGGCTGGGATCCGTAATTACAGTTTGACCACGGCTGTTCATGCAGAAGAGATGCAGACCAATTTTGCCGTGGGTGCCAATTATTTTGATTATGGGAATATTACGCAAACAGATGCATCGGGTTTGATACTGGGAACATTTCGTCCGGTGGATTATGTTGTGCAGGTGATGGCTTCGAGGCAATACCATGAACGGTTCCGGTACGGTGCCACACTGAAATATATCCATTCCAATTACGGCCAGTTCCGTTCTTCAGGATTGGCATTGGATATTGGGTTGAGTTATTATGATTCTGCCAATCAGTTACAGGTAAGTGTGGTAGTCAAAAATATGGGTACCCAACTATCAACTTATGATGGCAGTAACCGAAAAGAGGAATTACCCTTCGATCTTCAGGCCGGTGTAACCAAACGCTTAGAGAATGCACCCTTCCAGTTTTCATTAACGGCTCATCACTTACAGGCATTCAATACCTATTATAACGATACCAGTTTTCGTGCAAGAGAAGGAGAGAATGGGTATGCTAACAATACTACAGTTCAGAAAATATTTTCTCATTTTGTTTTATCTGCACAGGTGTTTCTGAGTGATAAACTGGAAATAGATGCCGGTTACAATTTTCAAAGAAGGCAGGACCTGAATGCATTCAATGTAACCAGTGGCCTCAACGGGTTTACGTTTGGAACTGCCGTGATGCTGAAGAAATTACAGATTCGTTATGCCGCAGGATTTTATCAAAGCAATCTGTTCAACCAACTTTCATTGAATTTGAATTGGGGAAGGGGTGGGGTGTTGTGAGTAGTGAGTAGTGAGGAAGTATAAAACTCACTACTGACTACTCAGTACTCACTTATTTAATTGTAAAATTCAGATAGATAATGGTAGAATCCTTACTGCAGGCTGGCCGTCCTGCCGGGTTTTCGCTGATAGATAAAACCACATGGTCTGTTGTTCCTGCAGTTTTTGCGGAAGGCGTATATTGATAAATAGTAGTGAACATATCAGTCTCGTTTGAGAGCTGGCTTAGGGAATAGTTGCTTCCTTGCTGGATAATATTCGCAACATCATCATCTGTTCCGTAAGGAGCCAGATAGAGTTGATAAGTGGTACCAATAGCAATTGTGGTATCAATGGTGATCTCTTTGATCTTTTCACTTTGGTGAACTTCTTTCTGACATGACTGCATAATAAACAGCACCAGCATTGCGAGCGAAACAGAGAGTAAAGACTTTTTCATACCAATTGATTTAAAATGATGCTTTAGTAATGTTCTACTTACCGAACACTTATATTAGATGCAGCATCAATATCTGCCGTTGCCCGGTTTCTTAAAAAAATTAACATTTGGGTTACGGAACAGCAAAAATACCCCGGGTATACAGGGGCACCTAGGGGAAAAAGGCCCATTTTGAGGTGTGAAAAAGCTCGTTTTATGAATTAATTGGTCCCGCCCGGTTTCTTCGGTTGGGGAGGCATCGGGGCTTTTGGTTTTGGAATGCCAGGAGTAACAGAAGGTGTGCCGGCCGGCTTCTCCTCAGGTTTTTTTCCGTTTTTGGGATCCGCGGTTTTACCCGCCGGGGTTGTTGTTTTATCAGTTATGATTTGCACATCTGATTCTGCCGGAGCCAGATCATCTGCCGACATGGTTTTAGGAGAATATTGGTCTTCAGTGCCTGTTCCGGCAACTCCTTCGTCTTCTCCGCTAGGGATAGGAAGTGCACCATTTTTCCAGTCGATATTGATCTCATTCATCCCTTCCGGTTTGGCAAAAGTCATTTTCTGGTCAATACCGCAGTTGGGGTCGTTGGCGGCTTTGTCCATAAAATAGGCCCAGATCGGCATAGCGGCACGTCCGCCCTCACCATTCTTACTTTCTGTACTGAAACGGATAAAGCGGTCATCACAACCTACCCATCCACCGGCCAATAATTGGGGTGTATAGCCCATGAACCAGGCATCACTGTTATCATTGGTGGTGCCTGTTTTACCGGCGATCTCCATTCCACCCGGCATATCATAACCCCAGATACCGGCACCGGTTCCTACCAGCATTACTCCCTGCATCATTTTGATCACAGAGTAGGCAGTAACATCGCTGATCACTTCTTTTCTCTTGGGTGTGAAGTTGGCCAATACATTTCCGTTACGGTCTTCAATACGTGTGATGTACATTGGCTTGGCATTAAAACCACGGCCGGGGAACATGCTATAGCCCTGCATCATTTCTATCAGAGATAATTCAACGGCACCAATACCAATAGAAGGATAGGCGGGAATGGTTGACTGAAAATCGCATTTCCGTAAAAATTCGATCAGACGTTTGGCACCATTGTTACCATTGTTGTCTAATTGCTTCAACACATAAGCCGTTGCACAGTTTCTTGATTTGGCCAATGCCATGGCCATAGGCATGGCTGCACCCGTACAGGTTTTGGGGGTGGCCGGAACCATTCCGTATCCGCCAAAACTCTGTTGAATATCGTATACAGTTGTATTCGGTGTGAATCCTGCTTCTTCAATGGCCAAACTATATAACAGAGGTTTCATGGTAGAACCTACCTGTCTTTTGGTATTGATATTGGCATGGTCGAACTTGAATGTTTTGAAATCTACTCCACCCACCCAGGCTTTGATCTGACCGTCTAAAGGGTTCATCACCATAAAACCTGCCTGTAACATCTGCCTATGGTATTTGATAGAATCCAGCGGTGTCATTACCGTGTCTTTGCCGCGGGTGGTGTTCCAGGCAAAAATGTGCATGGGTATTTTCTGGTCAAATGTTTTCCGGATCTCTTCATCATCCATACCTTCTTTCTTCAGGTTGCGCCAGCGGTCGCTTTGTTTGGCTGCCGCTTCTATCACATGTTCATAGCCTTTCCAAACCGTTCCTTTTTTAATATTCTCCTGGGCATTCAGCAGTTTCTGCATATAGCTGATATGCTTTGCCACCGCTTCCTCTGCATACATCTGCATTCTGGGATTGATGGTGGTATAGATCTTCAATCCATCGCGGTATACATTATAATTGTCTCCATTACTCTTTTTATGCTCTTTACACCATTTCTTCATATCCTCTCCCAATACCATACGGAAATAGGGGCCGAGGCCATTGTTTTCATTCAGTTTTTTATAATGGGTTTCAATGGGTTTCAGTTTTAAGACGTCTCCCTCTGCCGCTGAGAGATAATTCATACCCACCATCCGGTTGATAACAAGATTGCGCCTTTCCAGCGAACGTCTTGGGTTGGTGAGTGGGTTATAAATACCCGGCGCATTGATCATACCCACCAATAGTGCGGCTTCTTCTACATTTATGCGATCTGGTTCTTTCTGGAAAAAAGTTGTGGACGCATTGCGTATGCCGAATACATTATTACTGAAAGCAACCGTATTTAAATAGAGGGTAAGAATTTCTTCTTTGGTAAAATTCTTTTCCAGTTTGATAGCGATAATGGCTTCTTTCAGTTTTTGAATACTTCTCAGTACGAAATTTTTTGTGCTCCAATTCTCTGTAAACAGATTCTTGGCTGTTTGCATGGTGATCGTACTTGCCCCGCCCTCGCTGCCGAGATACATAAAGGCACGCATCAATGAAAAGCCATCGATGCCGCTGTGGTCGTAAAAGCGTTTATCTTCTGTAGCCACCAGTGCATTGATCACATGCTTGCTGATATCTTTATTCAATACATCTACCCGGTCTTCGATATAATATTTACCCATGGGGGTTCCGTCGTCGGCGAATACCTGGCTGGCTTGAGAGGCCGTGGGATTCTCGATATCATCAATGGAAGGCATATCGCCTATCCATCCCCAGTTGATCATGAGCAGGAATACAATCACAAAAGCAAAACCACCAAAGAAGATCTTCCAGAATATTTTTACAGACTTAGACATATCGTATAGAATAAAATAGGTTCCTTATACAAGGTAAAACTAAAAAAGGGTTAGTTACCGATCGGTTAAAATTTATCAGGGAATACCTGTTGGATAAATAAATGATAGCCTTCCACATCATCCTTGTTCACCAATATCCGCATATTATAGTTACTGATCATGCTGAAACTGTATTTATCGGTAGTTAACCAGGGGATGATCCTTGATTTGGCCAGGGGTTTGGTCCTGTCGATATAGGTGATGGCTTCCCTGGCATTGACAAATGGCCCGATCATCAGAAACTGGTACCGTGCATTGATCTTACGGGTACTGATCTCCACTTTCTGGGCACCTGTATAGGTTTCGCTGTTGTAGCGGTTAAAAGCATTACGCCCTTCAGAAATAAAGATCGGATCTACTTTATCGAGTACCACCACTACATACTGTGTATCTGCCGGATTAAAAAGGTAGTTGTTATCATTTACGGCTGCCCCTTTTATAGTATTGCTGATATCCAAACGGGTCATTGGCATTTTAGGCATGGATGAAACCGAGTCTTTTTTGATCACCGCAGCCGTAGAGATCGTTTTGGTATTACTCAGATCGGCCAGATCTTTCGGTCCGGATTGAATCTTTCCAGGAATATTCAGTGAGGTGTCTTTTTTATTATTGTTGGCAGCCTGCGCGTTGGTATTGTTCAGGTCAACGCCACGTTCAACAATTTCAATCGGTCTTTCTACATTGAGATTGGTAAGATAATTTTCTATCTGTGATCTTCTTTTCAATACATCGATCATCGTGTTGGCTTTCTCAGCCAAAGGTGATTTACCAAACAGGGTTACAATATTCTGCAGGCGATTGATGGCAGTACTATCGTCTTTCTGTTTGATATAATAGATAGACTCGATATACAATAACTGAGGTGTCCAGTAGGTTTTGCCGTGCAGTTTATCTGCCAGTTGCTTGGCTTCTTTGGCTTCTTCAAATTTACCGGCAATGAACATATTGTAGATGTCGGCATATTGCTTTTCAGCAGGATCATTTTTCTTATCTGTTTTAACCACAGCATTGTTATTCAGCTTAGCGGCAAATTTTCCGTTGGCAAATGAGGTCTTAAGAATATTGGAAACAGAATCGGATTTGTTCTGCTGCCCGTTTTTCTTATAGCAGTAAACAAGATTGAACAGGGAAGGCTCTACTTCTGCGCTTTCAGGAAAACGTTTTACCAGTTCCTCATACATCTCAATCGCTGAAGGAAAATCTTCCAGCATGTTTTGAAATGCCAATGCATTATCCAACAATGCTTTTTTGATCGCACTGTTGGAACTGTCTTTCTGTGCGGGTGTTAGAGGAATATCTTTTGTAAGCGAATTCAGGGAAAGTTCCTGAACGGGTTCTTTTGTGGGGGCACCCAGTGTTTTTTTATCATTAGGGGAAGAAGTTGCCGCGGTTGTTATTGCCATATTCACCGCAGTCTGTCTTCTCCAGTTATCTACATTGGGACGGTTGCCCCATTTACTTTTAAAATCACCCAGCCCCTTTGCTTTTAAGGAATTGTTGAGAAAATAAAATTCCGACATACTGCTTCCGAAAAGATCAACGGGTGCAGAACCGGATCCGGACGGCAGGGTATTACCAAATGAAAGTGGATCATTGCCCACATCTTTCAGGCCTTTTTCTTTTCGTAATTGTTTCAGTAATTTTTTTATAAAAGCCAGTCTTTCTTCTTCAGGGAGTAAGGATAATTTCTGTAGACTGTCTTCTCTGGTAATGATATCCTGATTGCCACTAATGATCTTTAGTGCCGGTTTTCTATCTGTAACTCTATGCTGATCGATTTCTTTCAGTATCGGTATCTGGATACTGTCGTAAAAATGATAAGCATAACCATAAGACTTACGGTTATAATTCATATCGCCCAGTAAGAGAAAACTTTTATTCTTTTGTTCAGGGTTACTCTCACTGTATTTCACGCTTTTTAATAATAAAGCCT
>CANGOX010000108.1 GCA_947455605.1 Chitinophagaceae bacterium | reverse complement strand
GAGTATCCGCTTAAAAAATCGTAGTATCTTTTTCCATCCACATCCCATAAAAAAACACCTTCCCCCTTGTTAAGCACCACAGGCAAGGGATGGTAATTGTGTGCTCCGTATTTTTCTTCAAGCCCTAAGTAGAAAGCAGTTTTATCTGACAACAAAGACATGATAATTAGAAATTAAAAATTAGAAATTAAAAATTGGAAGCAAAAGCAGTAGGTCAATGCAAAAGAAAGAGAACTAATAATTATTAATTTCTAATTTTTAATTATTAATTAAGCATCGCGCCGCTAGGCGGCGAAGTGGTGATCGAGGAAATCAAGATTAAGGCCTAAGAAACGCATATCGTATACCGATGTTAATAGAATGGCAAGTTAATTCTTAAGATGCATTATTTCTAATTAAATCTTTATTTTCAGGTATCAATTAAAACTCAGGTTATATGAAAATACTCAAACGGGTCTTCCTTTTTTTAGTAGGGGTTCTGATTGTTTTTGCTTTATATGCCTTGGTAAGCGGCAGAACCTATCTTTTTAAAGCGGTGATATACAATTTTGCCAATATTGATGATTACAAAAAATTCGACAATAATACCGTGGCCATTGCAGCGCCCAAACCCTGGAAAGTTTCCGGGGAATATAACAAGATCAATTATCCCGATTCATTAAACAGCCTGATCGAAAGTATAGGCACAGTTGGTTTATTAATGATCAAAAATGATTCGGTGGTTGCAGAAAGATATTGGGATGGGTATAGCGACAGTTCCTTATCCGGCTCCTTCTCTATGGCCAAAAGCATTACAAGTATCCTGATCGGAGCGGCCATCAAAGAAGGTAAGATCAGTTCTGTAAATGATGAGGTCGGAAAATATTTACCTGAGTTTGCTGCAGGTGATAAAGCCAAAATAAAGATCGTAGACCTTTTAACCATGAGTAGCGGAACAGATTGGAGTGAATCGTATATCAATCTTTTCTCTGTTACTTCTGAAGCGTATTATGGTCCTGATGTATACAAAACTGCAACCGGTGTAAAAGCCATTCATCCTCCGGGAACGCTTCATGATTATAAAAGCGGTGATACACAATTACTCGGACTCATAATAGAAAAAGCAACAGGCAAAACCCTGAGTGAGTATGCTTCCGAAAAACTTTGGCAGCCATTGGGTGCGGAACATCCGGCATTGTGGAGTACCGACCATGCCAAAGGAAATGAAAAAGCTTATTGCTGCTTTAATTCCAATACCCGCGATTTTGCCCGAATAGGCAAGCTGATGCTCGATAGCGGTAAATGCAATGGGGTTGCGGTGATCGACAGCAGCTATTTTACCAATTCCATCAAACCCAACCATATCATAGATACCAAGGGCCTTCCCTGCGATTATTATGGTTATCAATGGTGGATCGATCCTGAACATCCTGAGATCTTTTATGCAAGGGGTATCCTCGGACAATACATTATCATGATCCCATCAAAAAAAATGATCATCGTTCGACTTGGGAAAAGAACATCTCCCATACGGGTACATACCGTTCCCAAAGAAGTGAGGTATCTGATCAATTGGGGGTTGCAATCTTAGGAGTGAGTGGTGAGTTGTCAGTTGTGAGTATATAATCTGCTTTCTCTCACTACTCACTACTGACTACTCCCTACCCACAAATCCCTTATTTTCGCACAAAACCCAACCATTGGCCTTACCGGAAGTTGCCGTAGTTATCCTCAATTATAATGGCAGAAGCTATCTTGAGTCTTTTCTGCCTTCAGTGATGGCATCTACCTATGGTAACAAAAGGGTGGTGGTGGCCGATAATGCGTCTACCGATGATTCACTGGCCTTTGTAAGACAGCATTATCCCTCCATCGAAATACTGACCCACCCGGTTAATGAAGGCTTTGCCGGTGGCTATAACTGGGCACTGAAAGAAGTGAGCTCCGACTATTATGTGCTATTGAATTCAGATGTATCGGTTACCCCCGGCTGGATAGAACCGATCATTGCCCTGATGGAGCAGGATAAACGCATCGCTGCCTGTCAGCCCAAAATGCTGTCCTTTCAACAACCCGATCTCTTTGAATATGCAGGTGCCTGCGGTGGATGGATAGATAACCTCGGGTACCCCTTTTCCCGTGGCAGGATCTTCGATATCTGCGAAACTGATGCCGGACAATACAATGAACCCCAACCCATTTTCTGGGCCACGGGTGCAGCCATGTTTGTAAGGGCCGGGGTTTATCATGAGCTGGGCGGACTGGATGGCACTTTCTTTGCCCACCAGGAGGAGATAGACCTTTGCTGGCGTATGCAGCTGGCCGGTTACCGGATCATGGCCTGTCCGCAGTCTGTGGTGTACCATGTGGGGGCAGGCACGTTACCTAGGGGTGGGCGTAAAGTGTACCTTAATTTCAGGAATAACCTGATCATGCTCTGTAAGAACCTGACCCGCAGTGAAAAGGTCTGGAAACTGCCCCTTCGGTTTTTACTGGATGCCATTTCTGCCTGGAAAGGGCTTTTAACGGGAGATACCGCTTTCTTTAAAGCCATCTTTTTTGCACATATGGCGGTGATCGGACGGATACTGACAGATTACCAACGTACCAAACCTCAGGCTAAACCCCTGAAAGAACTGGAAGGTGTGTACCATGGTTCAGTGGTTTGGCAGTATTTTATCAAACATAAAACACGTTTCCACGAAATTCTTGGAAAGAAGAACGATTAATTTGTAACTGTCCCTTATTTTTGCGGAGCAATTAAAACTACTTATGTCACACGAAATAGACGAAACAACCGAGAAGGATTTTACTAAAAACTGGGTAAACTCATCAAGGTTCCTGTTTTACCTGCAGGTTTTCTGCATTTTAGCATTTGTTTTGGGCGGGTGCTATCGCCTCTACAACCAGCGCTACGCGGGAAAACCAGACGTGGAAGTGCAGAAAAGTTCTCAGTATAAACCTGAGTACAAATAAAAAAAACAATAAAAAATTTTGTCAGGAACGCTGGATGTTTATTTTTGCAGCCCGTTAGTTCTTACACAATTCCGCGAAAGTAGCTCATTTGGTAGAGCACGACCTTGCCAAGGTCGGGGTGGCCGGTTCGAGCCCGGTCTTTCGCTCTGAGTCCCGTCGCGCCGGTGGCGTGATGGGATTTTTTTTGGATTCGTTCCAGAAAGGGACGCCCTGGTGGTGGAATTGGTAGACACGCAGGACTTAAAATCCTGTTCGCCGCAACGCGAGTGCGGGTTCAATTCCCGCCTGGGGCACATTGCAAAGAAAAAGCCTTGAAGTTTTGCTTCAAGGCTTTTCTTATTTTATCAAAGGAAGATTTCTATATTAAGACAACAAACCCTGCCTCGCCAAAAATTCCAGCTTCACATTTACATCTTTTAATTTCTCTGTAAGCTCAACATTCTTTCTGCGGAGGTCGAATACTTCAAAAGATTTAAGGATACAGTTCTTGATGTCTTCCTCATTCCAGGGTTTGGATAAATATTTATATACTTGCCCTACATTAATTGCATCAATTACTGCGTTAATATCGGTGTAACCGGTAATGAGGATGCGGATAGGGTCGGGATGGGTTTCGATGATGCTCTGGAAGAATTCGATACCGGTCATTTTGGGCATACGCTGATCGCTGAGGATCACATGTATGGTTTCGGTTTCAAGTATTTTTCGGCCTTCTTCGGCAGATTCGGCAGTAAAAATATTGAATACCCTCCGGAAAGCTGCCCGGAAGGAAGTGACGTTATTAGGTTCGTCGTCTATGTACAAGACATTGATTTCGTGGTTTTCCATGGGCTTTTACGGGGGAAAAAAGCATGATCAATAGGTTAAAATTAGTCAAATCATTAATTAATGGTGCAATTATGACAAAAAGCAGAGAAATTTGTTATTTTTTTATATTTTGAAAAAGTTTCCCGGACATGAATGAAGTAATCCCCCTTGATAATAATATCCGTATACGGGCTTTCAGGGCTATTGACGACCTTGAGACCTGCCGGAAATTTATTGAGGGTCATCGAAAGGTTCTGTCCATCTACGGAATTGAAAATATTACCACCAATACAGAAGACTGGATGTTTCGTCGTTCGATATTTGTCATCGTGGTAGAGACGCTGGATGGTGAAAAATTATATGGGGGCGCCCGGATACAAGTGGCTGATGGGGTCCATCCCTTACCTATTGAAGAAGCTACCGGAAAAATGGATAACCGGATCTATGAAATAGTAAGGGAGCATGCCAAAACAGGTGCTGCAGAATTATCGGGCTTATGGAATTCGAGAGAAGTGGCGGGGCTTGGCCTGGGTAGTTTATTTCCATCAAGAGTGGCGGTAGCCTTATCTACACAGATCGGTGTCAATACTTTTTTCTCTTTGTGCTCACCCACTACGGTCCGGTTTAAAGACTGGATGGGAGGTAAGATCCTTACCGGTGTTGGCAACGAGGGTACTTTCTATTATCCCAAGATCGATCTGCTGGCAACGGCTATATATTCTGATGACATGACCAATCTCGCAGCTACCCATCCAAGGGAAAGGGAGAAAGTAATGTATCTCAGAAATAACCCGGTACATGTGGCCAACGAAAAATCTCCATTTAAGAACCGTGAAGTGAATATTCATTATTCATTACAACTGGAGAATGTGGATCCCACAGAGTTTCATATCCATTATGAATCCTTTGAACATGAGGCTAAAGTGTAGCATGTTTTGATGTTGAAATAATCTACTCTGCAGTTATCTCTGCCTCTCATGTTCCCTGTTTGCCGATAGGCAGGTCTGCAGTGAAAGAAGTTTTAATCCTTTGTCTGTTGGCTAATGATTAGCCATTTATTTCATCGCAGAGCCGCAGAGTAGGGGGAGTTTTCGCAGAGAATTAGCAAAGCTTAAAAACAAATAAAGTAATGAAGAAGCTTCTGCTTGCAGCTATCAGTAATATTTTAATGATCATTCTGCCTTTATTGGGCAAACCTGAGCTGATGTTTAACGGGAAGATCCTGTTTATTGTTGCGGGTAGTATTTTCATGTGGTTAACTCAACCGCCTGTATCTGCAAGAGAAACCAGCGATCAGAAAAGCAGCGACAGGTTCTCTGTATTGTTGATCCTTTTGATGTGTGTGGTTAGTGTTGTGGTGCCGGTAACCGATTGGGCTTATTGTAAAGGAGGCAGTGCGCAAATTAGTTTCTTCACTTATCTCGGGGCTGCTATGATTGTGGTGGGACTTTTATTCAGGGCATGGGCCGTGAGTACCCTGGGTAAATATTTTACAGCAACTGTGCAGATCGTAGATGATCATAAGCTGATCAGAACAGGGCCTTATGGTTTAGTAAGGCACCCAAGTTATACGGGTGCATTCCTTGCACTTACTGCCGGGGGAGTGATCCTTGAAAGTTTGATTGGATTTGTCATATCTTGTATGGCCATGTTCACTGCTTATTACGTGCGAATAAAGATCGAAGAAAAAGAATTGGTAGCACGTTTTGGCAATGAGTACCTGGCGTATCAAAAAGATACCAAAATGATCATCCCCTATGTTTTTTAAAAGCAGCTTCCGTCTGTTTTGGATAAATACATTTACCCGTTCTCTTGCATACAGCAGGTGTGTGGTTTTATTGTTATTGGTACTCGGTTTTTCCTCACATTCTTTTTCACAAAACCTTTCTCAATCGGTAGCCGTTACAGATATGCTGCAGGATTATACCATTTCGGCCAATATGGAAGAACTGGTAGATAGTAGTGGAAGCTTAACTGCTGAACAGGTTTTACATGATCCGCGTTTCCGTAATACCAATGGTAAAATACCTATCTATCCCAATAATGTAAACAATGTCTGGTTTCGTTTTACGGCACAAAACCAATCCGCATCCTCCACTGTTTTTTTGAATATTGCCTATCCTAATTTATCCCAGGTAAGTTTATACCGGGTTGATTCATTGAAGCCGGGTTTGGTAGGCGAGCAGGGTAATGCGACCATAAATGAACAGGCATTTCCTGGATCACCCAATCTGATCTTTGATCTGAATACGGCACCGGGCAGATCAAAACAATTCCTGCTGCATGTGTATAGTAAGCACCCCATCATGGTGCCCGCAAAACTACTTACCGATGATGCACTGAATAAAAGTATCAACCTGCAGAATGTGATCATCAGTTTATACCTGGGGGTATTGCTGGTAATGTTATTATATAATTTCTTTTTATTTTTTGCTACCCGCGACAGCAGCTATCTCTATTATGTAGTGTATATCTTCTTTCTGGCTTTTGCGCAAACCACATTGGCAGGATATGGGTTCCGGTATGTTTGGCCCAACTATCCCGCATTCAATACCAGTGCGGTGGTGCTCAGTTCTTCGGGCTCGGCCATGATGGGGTTATTATTCAGTATGCATTTTTTAAGAACCGCTGCCAATGTACCCAAAGTGCATAAATGGATGTGGTTCCTGATCATCATATTTGCAGCAGGTATTATCAGTAGTTTTTTTTCCGGACTCAATTTCAGTTATCAGGTTTTGAATTATAACAGCCTGCTGGGTGTGCTCTCTGTTTTGGGTACCAGTGTTTACATGGCTAAAAAAAGATACCGTCCTGCTTATTTTTATCTCACGGCATGGTTATTCTTCCTGGTATCTTTTATCATTCTGATTTTAAGGAATCTGGCCATACTGCCCTATAACAATCTTACTACTTACACCATTTATATAGGATCAGCTCTCGAAGTTGCTTTACTTTCGATAGCACTTGCCGATAAGATCAATGTATTACGAAAGGAAAAAGAACTGTCGCAGGCCGAGAGTTTACGCAGGTTGGAGATCAATGAAAAACTGGTGCGCGACCAGAATGTGATGCTCGAGAAAAAAGTGGCGGAGCGTACAGAAGAACTGCAATCTTCCAATGAAAACCTCAGTACGGCCTTACAGGATCTGAAGGATACACAGATCCAGTTGGTAGAAGCGGAGAAGATGGCATCGCTGGGACAATTAACAGCAGGTATTGCGCACGAGATCAATAATCCGATCAATTTTGTGAAGTCTAATATCAAGCCTTTGCAACTGGATATCAATGATTTGATAGAGGTAATTGATGAATATAATAAACTCCATACAGCAGATGGTGCAGATATTCCGGAGAAGCTGAAAAACATTGAGAAGCTGAAAAAGAAGATAGATATTGATTATGTAAAAACGGAGATCGAAAGTCTGGTAACCGGTATCAGAGATGGGGCAGAAAGAACGGCAGAGATCGTTTTAGGCTTACGCAATTTCAGCCGACTGGATGAGAGTGAAGTAAAGACCGTGAACGTACATGAGGGAATTGATTCTACTTTGATCCTGCTTAAAAATCAGTTGCCGGAGAATGTAAGCATTGAAAAACATTTTGAAGCCCATGCCAATATTGAATGTTTTCCCGGCAAGCTGAACCAGGTGTTTATGAATATTCTGAGCAATGGTATTCAAGCCATTAAGGGAAAAGAGGTGCAGGCTGAAAATGAAACGATCGTGATCAATACCAAAGATATCGGCGACCAGTTGCAGATCAGCATCAAAGATTCGGGTATTGGCATGACGGATGAAGTGCGGCAAAAGATCTTTGATCCTTTCTTTACCACCAAGGATGTGGGAGAGGGTACCGGCCTCGGATTATCGATAGTATATAAAATCATCCAGAAGCATGGTGGTAAAATAGAAGTAGTATCTTCAAAGGGGAATGGCGCGGAATTTATTATAACTTTATTTCGTTCCTTACCTGAATCAGCCATCGATTAATCCGATATCTAATGAGTGATCAAAAGATCAGTGTATTGTATGTTGACGATGAGTCAAATAACCTGCTGGCCTTCCAGGCCGGCTTCAGAAGATTATATGATATTCATACAGCTGTAAGCGTAGCTGAAGGATTAAGCATTTTAAATGAGCAGGAAATCCATGTGATCATTGCCGACCAGCGGATGCCCAAGACTACGGGTGTTGAATTCTTTAACCTTATCCGCAAAGCCCATCCCGATCCGGTAAGAATATTGCTGACCGGTTATTCAGACCTCGATGCCATCATTGATGCGATTAATAAAGGAGAGATCTTCCGTTATATCAAGAAACCATGGGATGAAATAGAACTGACCACCGCTATTACCAATGCCTTTGAATTATACACAACCCGAAAAAGCCTCAAAACCAAGATACAGGAACTGGAAAGGACCAATGATGAGCTGAACCGCTTTGTATATAGTACTTCTCATGATCTTCGTTCTCCCTTATCCAATATTCTCGGCATCCTTAATCTGGCAAAGATCCAGCAGCCCCTGGCTGATCCGAAAGAGTATTTTGATATGATCGAAAGTTGTGTGAACAAGATGGATAGTTTTATTCACAAGATCATCGAATATTATAAAGGCATCCGACTGGATGAGATCAATGAAGAAGTAGACCTGAAAAGTGTGTTCATCCACAGTATTGAACTCTGCAATATGCAAAACCCGCATATTGTTTTTGATGTAGAAGTAGACCAACCCGTAACATTCAGCTGCGATGCATTCAGGCTTTCTCTGATCCTGAACAACCTCATTTCAAATGCCGTAAAATACCAGCGGGAAGATGAAGCCCATCCCACGGTAAAACTCACAGCAAAAATAAACGAGAAAGAAGCGAGAATACTGATCGAAGACAATGGGGTAGGTATCATAGAAGAACATGTGAACAAGATCTTTCAGATCTTCTTCCGAAGTACCGATTTCAAAAACGGCCTGGGTATCGGATTATATATTGTTAAAGAAGCACTTACCCGGATAGGTGGGAATATTTCTGTAAAATCAGAATTTGGGAAAGGCTCAACCTTTACACTGGTGGTACCTAATCATGCTTTTAAAGAGAAATAAGATTAGGGCCGATCACTCGTACGTATACTCGATCCTGCCGGCCAGTTTCTTCTCTTTATCATAGCCCACTTCCTTTAGTTTCAAGCCTTTTTCGTTGTAGGTATATTTCCAGGTAATATAACCGGCGCTGCTCATGAGCACCTGTGTCATCTGACTTACTTTACCGTTTGCATCATATTCATATTGAAAATCGGGGATCAGCTTTTTCAGTCTGGCGTTGAAACGTACAATATCGGTAAGCTGGTTTTTAGTATCGTAGTAGTAATAATAGGTTTCCATTATTCGGTTCTTCTTTTTCCAGTGTTCCTCTAATACAAGTCCCTGATCATCTTTGATCAGTTCAATAAGGGTGGTGTCGGTCCTGTTCTTGATCTTAAGCATATACAGGGGTTGTCCGGCTTCATTATACACCCATTCATGCGCCTCCACCGTAGTGCTTTTCATGGCCGTATCAGTTGTGGCAAGCACGATCTTCTGCACAAGGCCCTTATCCGAATAACTGTATTCGGTTCTTGAATCAATGCCGTTAAAAGTGGATTGGGTACGTTTGAGTCTGTTTAATTCATAACTACGGCTGATCATAGTGGTCTTGGCACCGGATAAGGAACTGCTTTGGATCACTTTTTTGCCGTCGAGGCTGATCTCTTCCTCCACTGCAAAACCCTCTGTTACAGAATTATCAGATTCGTAACTGGTGGCTTTTATTTTGTGCACTTTATTGGTCCGGAGTAATTTGTATTGATCGTTGCTGATTTGCGTAGAAACCAGGTCATTAAAATAATACTGGCCATAGCCGGCAGAAAGGGAAAAAACAAACGAACACAAAAGCAATGATCTCATGGGGGGTACCAATTTTCATCAAATGTACAGGTACAGTTTTCAACAATCCAAAAACATCCCGGTTAATTGTACTTGGCGCAACACAATAGTTCTGTATTTTTAGTCAAACGTTAACAAGTGTCGCATATACCCGAACGCAACGAAAAGAACTGTTTAAACTGTGGAGCCGAAGTAAAGGGCAGGTTTTGCCAGATCTGTGGCCAGGAAAATATTGAGCCAAAAGAGAGTTTTTGGCACCTGGTTACGCATTTTATGTATGATATTACCCATTTCGACGGCAAGTTCTTCAGTACCCTTAAATTCCTATTATTCAAGCCCGGATTTTTATCGCACGAATATTTGCGGGGTAGGCGGGCATCCTATCTGCACCCCATCAGGATGTATGTGTTTACCTCAGCAATATTCTTCCTGATCTTTTTCAGCTTGAAAAGTGAGGAATCCATTGTAAAAATCAATGAGAATTCGAATGGGAAGGGTAAGAAACTGACAGCAGCTCAGGTTATAAAGAAGCTGGAGGAAAAGCGGGATGACCTGAAAGAATCTGTTAATGATTCTTTGCCCGCAATTGCTAAAAAGGCTATGCTGGCAGCCATTGCCCAAACCGACAGTGATATCGTATTGGTAAAAAAAGATACCACGGCTAAGGAAAGAGTAAATACAGGCAATAACAATAATCTCAATTTTTTCGGCGGGGCTAAGAATAACCGTTACAGCAGTATCGCTGCCTATGATTCTGCACAGAAAAAACTGCCTGAAGCGGAAAGAGACAATTTTATAGAAAGAAAATTCACGAAACAGAATATTCACCTGCGGGAGAAATATCATGAAGACAGTAAGGCGATGTGGGAAGCGATCCTTGAAAAGTTCAGGCATATGTTTCCCCAGATGCTGTTTTGCTCTTTACCATTATTTGCTTTGCTGCTTCAATTATTATATGTACGAAGAAAGAGTTTCTTTTATGTAAACCATGTAGTATTCACCATACACCTGTATTGCGGAACCTTTATCATCATACTCGTTTATGTACTGCTGGATGCTTTATTAAAAAAATTCGGCTATCATAACCAGACAATCGGGCTGGTATTTATGCTAACGGGTTTTTTCTATTGGTATAAATCGACGCGCAATTTTTATGAACAGCGAAGGGGTAAAACCATACTCAAATATGCACTGGTCATGTTCCTTTCCATGTTTCTCATGGCGATCCTGTTCACTTTGTTTTTTGTTTTTTCGGCCATGGCCATTTAAATATATTGTATGCAACAGACTGCGGATAGTTTTTTACGATTGGTGAAGATCATGGATGAACTAAGGGAACAATGCCCCTGGGATAAAAAGCAGACCATTCACACCCTTCGGCCCCTAACACTGGAAGAAACCTATGAACTTGCAGATGCCATCACAGATAACGACTGGAAGGGCATTAGAGAGGAATTGGGAGATATGCTCCTGCATATATTGTTCTATGCCCGCATTGGTAAGGAAGAAAAACAGTTCTCACTTGATGAAGTGATCAATGGGATTTGTGAAAAACTCATTTTCCGCCATCCGCATATTTATGGTGATGTAAAAGTAACCGACGAAGAAGATGTAAAACGGAACTGGGAGAAACTGAAGATGAAAGAAGGAAAGAAATCGGTACTCAGTGGTGTACCTCCATCCTTGCCGGCGGTGGTAAAAGCCACCCGCATTCAGGAAAAAGCCAAACAGGTGGGATTTGAATGGGACAATAAAGAAGATGTTTGGAAGAAAGTAGAAGAGGAGATAGGCGAACTGCACGAGGCCATTGCGGAAGGTAACCAGGCCCATGTAGAGGAGGAATTTGGAGATGTATTGTTCAGTCTGGTAAATTATGCACGGTTTTTGCAGGTAGATGCCGAAGGGGTACTCGAAAAGACCAATAAGAAATTCATCTATCGCTTTCAACAAATGGAAACCATTGCCATTGCGCAGGGTAAAAAGCTCGAAAACCTCACGCTTGCCGAAATGGATGCCATCTGGAACGAAGTGAAAAAGCAAAACACCCATACTTGATCAACGCATTAAAACAGGCAGCGTATAAACATGGATACCTGGTCATAACGGCCGCATGGCTCTATACGCTTTCTTTTATCTTCATCAATTACTGGAGTTATCATTCATCGCCCCAGAAAGTACAAAGCAAGATCGAGAGCCGCCTGCATGCGTTGGAGCAGCGTTTTGAAACCATCGTGTCAGATACGGCGCTGTTGGCTTCTCTTACCGATCCTGCCAAATCGGTGGCGGTTACAGATCAGATAGGGTTGTTTATTTACAATCCCTCAACCGATTCACATATCCCCGCACTCATCTATTGGAACACCAACAGGATGTATGTGAACAGTGAGGACCTTTTCTTACAGGACAGCACCTATTTTATCGAAACACAGAATGGTTCTTTTGAAATGATCAAAAGAACCGTGAGTCTTTCCCATTCGAAAAGACTGTTGGTAGCTATGTTACCCGTTCGCTGGTCTTATTTTATTGAGAACAAATACCTGCATACAGATTTTGACGGGTTTAATAACCTGGAAGAACAATACCAGATCAGTAAAAACGGAAAAGGCCTGCCTGTGGTTAGTGTTGCGGGACAGGAACTTTTCCGGATAGAGCTGAAACCGGGAAAATCTTTTATCTCCTATGATGCAGTAACCATTTTGCTCCGCATCTTGTCCATTATTTTTTTATTGATCTTTCTGCATTCGCTGGCGCTGGAACTGGTTAGCCAATACCGGTTTCAAACCGGGTTTCTTTTTTTGTTGCTTTCGGTTGCTTTTCTGCGCTTGATCACATACCAGGTTCCCTTTCCGTTCGATTTCAGTAAGCTGCCTTTGTTCGATCCTTCGGTATACGCATCCAATTTTCTGCACCCCTCATTGGGCGATCTGTTTGTGAATGCCGTACTCTTATTCTGGCTGGTTAGTTTCTATCAATCACATACAGATCATCTGCCCTGGTTACGCTATCGGCTACCACAAAAGGTAAAACAGTATGGAGATCTGTTTGTTTTTACGGCCATCGGCTTCCTGCTGGCTGGCGTGATCATCAGCCTGGTGCGCGATTCAAAGATCTCTTTTGATGTAACCAATTTTTTCAGCCTCAATATTTATAGTGTCAGCAGTTTTGTGATCTTATGTTTACTGGTACTATCTTTTTTCCATTTTTCCCAGATCCTCTTAAAGTATTCCATTAAAGCGGAAGTGCCATTATCTTACCAATGCCTGTCGGTTGCGTTGTATAGTTTCCTGTTTTTGATTTTCTCTGCCAATGCAAGTGTGCCGGTATATCTCTGTGTTATGGGCTGGTTGCTGGCTTATGT
>CANGOX010000107.1 GCA_947455605.1 Chitinophagaceae bacterium | reverse complement strand
AATCCGTCTACACGTCTCTTTAAGAAACCGCGATAGTCGTTATCGGGCACAAAACAGATCTCATAGCTTTCACTTTTCTTGGCCAGTTCTGGATAACCCAGATCAACCGCCATCTGACGGATCTCAGATTTTCTGTAACCTCCCAAGGGTAGCATGGTGCGGCTCAATAATTCCTGGTCCAATCCCCAAAGCACATAACTCTGGTCCTTGGTTTCATCCATGCCTTTGCTGATCACATAGCGACCGTTGTTATGCTGACGAATGGTTCCATAATGTCCCGTTGCAATAAATTCGCAATCCAGTGCATTGGCCCTCTTTAACAAAGCCCTCCATTTGATATGGGTATTGCACATCACACAAGGGTTGGGTGTGCGGCCGGCGAGGTATTCCTCCACAAAATTATCGATCACAAAATCGCCGAACTCTTCCCTGATATCGAGAATAAAATGCGGGAAGCCATGGTGTACGGCTGCCTGTCGTGCATCATTAAAAGAATCAATATTACAGCAGCCCGTTTCTTTGGTACTGGTGCCGCTGCTGGCATAATCCCAGGTTTTCATGGTAATACCCACCACCTCGTATCCTTCATTATGCAGCATTAGGGCTACCACGGTACTGTCAATACCGCCGCTCATGGCTACCAGGACCTTTCCTTTACGACTCATATCACAAAATTAATCACCTCTTACCTAAGAGATAAGCGGCAAAATTAAAACAACTCAGCCGAAAAGGCGCTACCAAAGGCCTTTTGGGGATTACGAAAGCGGAAAAAATGCGGCAGTCAGTGCCAAAAGGGCCATAAACCATGAATAATCAGCTGATTAACCGCCCGGTTTGCGGCTTGTATCAGGAGTTTAACCCCAATTTATACAGTTAAAAAAACTTTGTTTATGCGGTAAATACGCATTTCAGTAATTTCATTTTTTTGAGACATTTACAAAAACGACCCAGATATGATAAAGCTTCAGGTAATCGGTAATCTTGGTAAAGATGCCGTAGTAAACAATGTGAACGGAAAAAGCGTGATCAATTTTACGGTAGCCCATACAGAAAAGTTTAAAGACGCACAGGGCAATCAGAAAGACAGAACCACATGGGTGGATTGTGCTTACTGGACAGACAGAACAGCCGTTGCTCCTTATTTGAAAAAAGGTACTCAGGTATATGCAGAAGGTCAGCCGGATGTACGTACGTATACCACAGCAGATGGCCGCAGTGGTGCCACACTTTCATTGCGTGTGGTAAGTGTTCAGTTATTAGGTGCAAAACCGGGTGAAGGTGGTGGAAGTGTAAGTGGCGGTGGTAATAATTACCAGTCGCAACCTGCCTATTCACAACCGGCAACAGCAGCGCCATCGGCCAATGATCTTACCGAGCCGCTCGATGATTTGCCATTCTAAACAATACGATCTTTGAATGTAAAAGGAGATGTTACCCTGCGGTGTCATCTCCTTTTGTTTTTATCTTGCAGACAAGCATCTTATTCAGCATCATTTAATTCCTTTAGCAACATGGTATTTTCTTACGATCAATTATATCAATTCACATTCTCTGTTTTTAAAAGTATCGGTTGCTCAGATGAACATGCCAGAACTGCTACAACAGGATTGATTGCTGCCGATATCCGAGGAATTGACAGTCATGGAGTGGCACGACTCACCGGATATGTACGTTTGTGGGAAGCGGGCCGTGTAAATGCCACACCCGATATCCGCATCGTTCATGAAACACCTTCCACTGCTGTGGTAGATGGTGATGCAGGATTAGGATTGGTAGTAGCTCCATTCGCTATGCAGGTTGCTATTGATAAAGCGAAGAATGTAGGCACCGGTTGGGTTAGTGTGCGTAACACCAATCACTTTGGTATTGCCGGTCATCATGCCATGATGGCTTTGGAACATGATATGATCGGCATGGCCATGACCAATGCCAGTGCATTGGTAGCACCCACATTTTCTATTGAAAGGATGTTGGGTACCAATCCGATTGCAGTAGCCATACCCGCCGATAAACAACCGGCGTTTGTAGCCGATTTTGCAACCACTACGGCAGCAAATGGTAAACTGGAAATCTTACAAAGAAAAAATGCAGACACACCTCTGGGATGGGTGCAGGATAAAGAGGGTAAGGAATCTACGGATGCCAATATTTTAAAGAAGCAGGGTGCCTTGCTTCCGCTGGGAAGTGATAGGGAACACGGAAGTCATAAAGGGTATGCACTCGGAAGTATAGTAGATATTTTTTCTGCCGTATTAAGCGGGGCATCTTACGGACCTTGGGCACCACCTTTTCCTGCGTATGTTCCCATGCCCGAGAATATGCCGGGTAAAGGACTTGGTCATTTCTTTGGTGCCATGCGGGTTGATGCGTTTCGTCCGGCAGATGAATTTAAACAGCATATGGATAACTGGATACAGCGGTTCCGTTCGGCTAAACCGGCAGAGGGACATGAAAAAGTGCTCATACCCGGAGATCCCGAAAGAGAAATGGAAACGATCCGCATGAAAGAAGGGATCCCTCTAGTAGAAAGTGTAGTAGCAGATCTGAAAGAAGTGGCTGATAAATTCTCACTCAAATTCTGATATTGTATAGGTTTCATTTATATCGGATCTCACAAAGAGTCATCATCATTTATTTCATGATGGTAGCGGGAACTTTGTATGCGCAAAAGGATATTCCTAAGCATAGTAATCTTGCGAAATACCTGAATGAGAAAAAATGGAATGAATTATTTCCGAATCGTTTTGATATTTCAAGCTATCAGGATCCAACACATCAAAAGAAGCCAAAAGATTTTTTTTCTTTCAAAGCATTTTTAGCAGCAGCAGATTCCTTTCCTCAATTCTTATCAGACGATGATCCTGTTTTACAGAAACGTGAGCTATGTGCTTTCCTTGCCAATATTGCTTATGAGACCGGTGGAGGATGGGATGATGCACCGGGTGGTTATTACAAATGGGGATTGTATTTTACAGATGAAAAGAATTGTGAGAAAGGCTGTCCGCATTACAGCGATTCCACCAAAATCAAATACCTGCCGGTTGCCAAACAATCCTATCATGGCCGCGGTCCTTTGCAGATCAGCTGGAATTATAATTACGGGCAGTTCGGCGAAATGTATTTTCATGATGTAAATAAACTGCTGAAAGATCCGGGATTGGTAACCCGTGATCCGGTTACCTGTTTTGCTTCCGCTATCTGGTTCTGGACAACTCCGCAGTTTCCCAAACCTTCCTGTCATGATATCATCACTAACCATTGGGTTCCTACCGAAAAAGATATGGCTGCAGGTCGCGTACCGGGTTTTGGTGCGGTGGTAAATGTGATCAATGGGGGAATCGAATGTGGGAACGATGTTTCGGCAACTAATAAATACCGGTATGGGTATTATCAATACTTCTGCAGATTTTTTAATATCAATCCGGGGGATAATACGGATTGTAACACCCAATTGCCGTTTGGGGTCTTCCGATAAAAATATCGATAATTATTTATTTCATGTCGAAGGAAATTTCAGACAACGGCGTCTAATTAATATGTGTCTTATTAAAAACAGGTTGTTATGAAAAGGTCGCCTTACTTTTTCCTTCTGGTATCTGCCTTTTTGCTAAGTTCCACTGTAGTTGCCCATCCGGGTGGACACGGTATCGATCCAAAAAGTGTAAAGCTTTGGCATTTTAAAAATAATAAAATTGCAGTTGCAGGTGTTTTCTTACTGAATCAGAAGGATACGATTTTTGTCCAGTGCAGTAATGGGGAAACAATTAAATTCCCGGTTAATTCACTTTCCCAAGAAGATAAAAAAATAGCGGAAGCTGAAATCGCCAGTATAGAATCCATTAATTCAATACATTTTCAACAGTTTAAGGCCGCACGGGGGACTTTCGTTACAAATGATAAATATTCAGAATATGCTTTATTTATTTATATACTGACTGTATTATTTATAGGGTTCTTTTTGTTTAAACAATTCCGACAATTCCGGATAGCAAAATACAGGCCTTTTTTTGCTTCTTTGATTCCCGTTTTACTTGTTAGCTCCATACTCGCCTGCAAAAAAAATACCGAAACCATCACTTCAGTAGTAAATACGGTAACTGCCGCAGTAAATAATCCTCTTTCAATGGATTCTGCTTTTACGGCTTATAAACCTGGAGTAACCACAAATTGGGACAATACTTATTTCTATATATCATCAAACGGAATTCCTACTCATGGAATGATGGTGGGTATTACATCCTGGCAACAACAAGTACCGGTTCCGCAATCGTATACAGGCACAAATAAATGGTCCATTCCATTGGCACCCCAATATGCGGCCAACCCCATCAGTACCGCCACTAACCTGATGAAAGGAGCCATTGCAGTTGCCGTGAATGGGATACCAATATTCAATGCATTGAACAACCGGGGCGATGATGCTTATTTGGTGGGGGAACTTGATAAATGGGGTGGTCATTGCGGTAAAGCGGATGATTACCATTACCATGTGGCACCACTTCACCTGGAAGCTACTTCCGGATTGAAACCGATTGCCTATGCATTAGATGGTTTTGCCTTGTATGGGTCTAAAGAACCGGATGGATCAACCATGCTGGCGCTTGATTCCTATCACGGTCATACATGGACCAATGGTGTCTATCATTATCATGGAACCACATCCTATCCATATACCATTGGATCCATGCGTGGAAAAGTTACATTGGATCCATCGACAACAGCACCTGAAAACCAGATTTTTCCTCAGGCTTTGACAACGCCTATCCGTCCACCTTTAACACCATTAACTGGTGCGGTAATAACTAATTTTACACCTGTTGGAACAAATGGGTATTCATTGGAGTATACTATAGGAACAAAAAAAGGATATGTAAACTATAACTGGACGAATGCCTATAAATACACTTTCACCTTTATTGATATCAATGGGGTAACTACCATACAGACCTATTAACAGGAATTAAGATAAGAAAGGATAGAATAAATGTTTTATTGTTGGTATATCCTTTTTTCTGAGGTGCCTTTGATAAAAAGGTTCCAGATTCTGTAATTGCCGGTTCTATAACCTCAATTTCTTCCGGTTTGAACCTGAAAAGCAGTGTATTTAATGCTTACTGTATCCGGTTAAGCTTCTCACTGATAATGGCACAGGTAAATCGCTTGTTTTGAGTTTGCTGAAACCTTTAGTAGTTAAATCTTAATGCTTTTTGCTATAAAAAAGTATCCAATCTCCAATAACTAATATTCCCTCATCACGCTAACGCCTGTTAATAAAAATCTTCGCCTGAAATAAAGCCCCAGCGTGTACATTTACACAAATTTTTAATCACCAAAAATCGGGGGAGGGGGTTTCTATGAAAGTAATGAAGTTTGGCGGCACCAGTGTTGGAAAGCCGGAACGTATGCACCAGGTGGCACAATTGATCACCAAAGACAATGAACCAACCATTGTTGTATTAAGCGCTTTAAGCGGCACTACCAATGCATTGGTAGAGATCAGTAACAGTTTATCGCAGGGCGACCGTGTAGCGGCGAAACAGAAGATCGATAAGCTGGAAGCACATTATCGCGGTTTTGTGACAGATCTTTTAAAGAAAGAAGCCACCCTTGCAAAAGGAAACGCGATCGTTTCAGAGCATTTTGAATTTCTGAATATCATCCTGCGTATTTCTTTCAGTGAGGCATTGAATAAAGATATTCTGGCACAGGGAGAATTGATGAGCACCAAATTGTTCAGCATGTATCTTGAGGAGCAGGGTGTTGATCACCTGTTATTGCCTGCTTTGGAATTCATGTCCATTGATGCCAATGAAGAACCTCAGCTAGGCAGCATCAAAATAAGATTGAGTCAGTTATTACAGCAGAACAGCGATAAAAAATTATTCATCACCCAGGGATATATCTGTCGTAACGGGAAAGGTGAAGTAGACAACCTGAAACGTGGAGGAAGTGATTACACAGCATCATTGATCGCGGCAGCCATTCATGCAAAGGTTTGTGAGATCTGGACAGATATTGACGGTATGCATAACAATGATCCGCGTATCGTTGATAAGACCGTTGCCATCAAACAATTGAGTTTTGATGAAGCAGCTGAGTTGGCTTATTTCGGAGCCAAGATCCTGCACCCAACCTGTATCTGGCCTGCGCAACAGGAAAATGTTCCGGTGAAATTATTGAACACCATGGAACCTGAAGCCGCCGGCACCACCATTACCAAAGAAGCCGGAAGCGTTGGTGTGAAAGCCGTTGCAGCCAAAGATGGTATCATCGCCATCAAGATAAAGAGCAGCCGGATGTTATTGGCTTATGGTTTCCTGCGTAAGGTTTTTGAAGTGTTTGAAAAATACCATACGTCTATTGATATGATCACTACTTCTGAAGTAGCGGTTTCAGTTACCATTGATTCTGACATGTTCCTTTTACAGATCGTAAGAGAACTGGAACCCTTCGGAACGGTTGATGTGGAAGATAAACAGACCATCGTATCTATCGTTGGTAACGAGATCGCCAAAACAGAAGATGTATTACAGAAACTGTTCAGTGCCGTAAAAGAAGTGCCGGTTACCATGGTTAGCTATGGTGGCAGTCCGCACAATATTTCTTTACTGGTACCTAATGAATACAAAACAAAGACCCTGCAGTTATTGAACAAGGGGTTATTCGGTTTATAAAAACAAACTATGGCAACCAAGATCATTATCAGTCGTAAAAGTGAATGGGTTAATAAAAGACGCGATTACAAAGTTTTTATTAACGGAACAGAGACAGGTAAACTTGCGAATGCCGGCTCAGAAGAATTTACAGTAACACCGGGAAAGCATAAAGTACAATGTAAGATCAACTGGTGCAGTAGCCCGGAACTGGAATTGGAACTAAAGGAAGGCGAAACTAAATTTTTGAAAACAGGTTCCGAAATGAAGTTTTATACGGTGGGGTATGTAATCCTGCTCTTAGTCATCATTTCTCCCTTCATTTTCAGAAAGCTGAATATTGAATTGCCTGCTAATTATTCAATAATACAGGCTGCATACGTTATCCCTTACCTATTATATATAGCCTATTATCTTACACTGGCAAAAAACAGGTATGCTTTTTTGATAGAGGACAAGGATAATTTCTTTAACTGATCGAGTAACGATACATAAAACCGCTGACGAATATCAGCGGTTTTTTTATTGCCAAAAGAGTATTTATCTTAACCTGATCATTCTTGTGAAATATGTTGAAACATTCAGGCATATTGGTTGCTATATTATTAAGCGGTGTTGCATCGCTTGCTCAGGTTTCCCTAAGAGGGAAGGTGCTGAGTGCCGATACCCATCAACCCGTGGTGGCAGCCAATGTTTACCTGAGCAGTACTTCTATAGGAACGATCACCGATGCCAAAGGTGAGTTCCTGATCCCTCGTTTTCCCGGAGGCCGTTTTGATCTGGTGGTTTCTTTTATCGGGTATGATACATACAAGTTGGAACTACGTTCAGACCAGTTACCGGCCCAACTTGAGGTACTGTTACAACCTAAGACCCATGAACTGCAGGAAGTGATCGTAGAAGCGTATGAAAAGGATGGATGGGAGAAGTATGGAAAGATCTTTACAGATAATTTTATCGGTACTGCCTCTTTTTCTCAGGATTGCAAATTGATCAACTCCGATGCAATTCATTTTAAATTTGAAAAGAAACGGAATATAATACGTGCTACTGCAGATGAACAGCTGATCATAGAGAATCATGCACTCGGGTATATCCTTAAATACAATCTCACCCGATTTGAGTTTAACCCCGATACCAAAGAATTCTTTTTTCAGGGTTTTCCTTTTTTTGAAGAAATGCAGACAGACCGTCGCGGACTTTCCAAAAGATGGATAGAGAACCGGCAAGCGGCTTATTACGGTTCAATTACCCATTTTATGCGCAGTCTGTATCGCAATAAACTGGTTGAACAGGAATTTGAGATCAAGAAAATTGTGCAGGTATCAACCGATGAACATAAACGTGTGGAAGCATTATATAAAACCATTCCTAAAGGGATCCGTACCAGGCAGAAAACATTGATCACCGGAATAGGGAATGAGTTTACAGTTAAAGATACTATACCGGAAGATTCATTGGCCTATTATGAAAGTGTGGTTAAGCAACCGGATAAAAGCATGGTACTGGTCAATACTTTACTCAATGCTGATAGCATTGCGTATGGGATCGATAGTTTTACGGTAGGACTACTTTTTGATGCACGCATACAGGTGGCATATAAAACTAAAAGAAGCCCGATCGAATATCAACGTTATTTTCCAAAGAATGTTTTTACTGCACCGATCAATTCAGTGATCTATCTGGTGCATGGTAAACCGGTGATCGTGCTTGCCAACGGAAGTTATTTTGACGGAAGCGAACTGATGATACAAGGCTATTGGGCATGGTGGGAAAAAATGTGTACCAAACTTCCCTATGAATATTGGCCACCCCCTAAAAAATAAAACCCCAACTTTTGGTCGGGGTTTTTATAGGGCAAATCTTCGATAGTAATTAAACGATCAGCAACGCATCTCCATAACTGAAGAAACGGTATTTATCCTTGATCGCTTTTTTATAAGCTTCCATAGCCAGGTCATATCCTGCAAAAGCACAGGTCATGATCAGCAAACTTGTTTTAGGTAAATGGAAATTTGTAACCAGACTATCCGCTACATTGAATTTATAGGGAGGATGGATAAAGTGATTGGTCCAGCCTTCACTTGGTTTCAATAATTTTTGTGCAGTAAAACTACTTTCCATCGCACGCATGGTGGTGGTTCCGATAGAACAGATACGATGACCGGTTTCTTTGGCTTTATTAACAATGTTACAAGCCTGCTCATCTATCGCATAATATTCTGCATCCATCTTATGTTTGCTCAGGTCTTCCACTTCAATAGGGCGGAAAGTGCCTAAGCCTGTATGCAGGGTAACTTCTGCAAAACGGATCCCTAAGATCTCACAACGTTTGATCAGCTCTTTACTAAAGTGCAAACCAGCAGTGGGTGCTGCAACAGCTCCTTCATGCTTGGCATAAACGGTCTGGTATCTTTCTTTATCCTCTTCGTCTGGTTTGCGTTTGATGTATTTAGGCAATGGTGTTTCTCCCAAATGCTCCAGCATTTTTTTGAAACTCTCATCATCTTCATCCCATAAAAAACGGATGGTACGGCCACGGCTGGTAGTGTTATCGATCACTTCAGCAACCAATTCTTCATTCTCTCCAAAATATAATTTGTTACCCACACGGATCTTTCTTGCGGGATCAACGATCACATCCCATAAACGGTTGGGTTTATTCAGTTCGCGCAAAAGAAATACTTCGATCTTGGCACCTGTTTTTTCCTTGCGGCCATACATTCTTGCCGGAAATACTTTGGTGTTGTTTACCACAAACACATCCTTATCGTCAAAATACTCAAGGATGTCGCGGAAATGTCTGTTCTCCATATGCCCGGTCTTGCGGTCAACAACCATCATACGGCTGTCTTCTCTTTTTTTGGTCGGGTTCTGTGCGATCAGGTTAAGGGGAAGGTCAAACTTAAATTGGGATAATTTCATGTGTCTAATCCTGTTTTATAGATGATAGCCACAATCAGTTTATGTCACGCCAATAACAGGCGGAGGGCACGAACTTCATGTTACGGCATGAATTTCAGAAGTCGGCAAAGGTAATAAAAGCAGGGCAATACGCCAATTTGATTGCAAAAACGCGGTATTTTTTGTGGATATCTCTATACCACAGCACCCGGAATGGAGGCGATAAGTTTCTGAGTATAAGCACTTTGCGGGTGGTGGTAAACCCTGTCGGCAGGCCCGATCTCCTCAATTTTTCCTTTATTCATCACCATGATGCGGTCGCTGATATAACGTACTACAGACAGATCATGGGAGATGAAAATAGCCGTAAACCCGAACTCTTTTTTCAGATCGTTCAGCAGGTTCAGCACCTGAGCCTGAACACTTACATCGAGGGCAGAAACACTTTCATCACAGATCACAAAACTGGGTTGCAATGCCAGGGCCCGGGCTATTACGATCCTTTGCCGCTGGCCACCACTGAACTCATGCGGGTAGCGGTTATAGTGATCTGCTTTTAATCCCACTTTCTCCAGTAGTTCGTAAACTTTTTCTTTTCGCTGTTGAGCTTTGTTGATCAATCCATGAACCTGCAAAGGTTCTGCAATGGCATCACCGATTGTGATTCTTGGATTCAGTGAAGAGTAGGGGTCCTGGAAAATGATCTGCATATCTTTTCGGAGAGCCTTTAGCTGCGAGTTATTAGCTGCAAGAAGATCGGATCCTTTATAATGAACAGTTCCCTCTGTTACATCGATCAACCGGAGAATAGCCCTTCCTAATGTGCTTTTCCCGCAACCCGATTCGCCAACAAGGCCGAGGGTCTCACCTTCATAGAGGTCAAAGCTGATATCATCAACAGCTTTTGTATAGGTGAGAGGTTTTCCTAAGAATGTTTTGGTGGCAGGGAAATAGACTTTAAGGTTTTCAACAGTTAGAAGTCTGGAGTTAGGAGTCTGGATTTCTGTTATGTTTTCAACGCCAGACTCCAGACTCCTGACTCCAGACTTTTCTATAATCTTTCCATCTTCATCAATCTCCATAAAATCACTTACAACCGGTAATCTTTCACCTTTCGCGTGTAACAAAGGGCGGCAGGCGAGAAGGGCTTTGGTATAAGGGTGTTGGGGTGATGAGAACAATGTTTTTGCAACCGCCTGTTCCACAATTTTTCCTTTGTACATCACAGCCACACGGTCGGCAATTTCAGACACTACACTCAGATCATGTGTGATAAAGATCACACCCATATTATTCTGTATCTGCAACTCGCGGATAAGCTGAAGAATATTTTTCTGCACGGTTACATCCAATGCAGTTGTGGGCTCATCGCAGATCAATAAAGAAGGCTCACAACTCATGGCCATAGCGATCATCACTCTTTGTTTTTGTCCACCGCTTAGTTGATGTGGATAACGATCGAAAATACCGGATGGATCGGGCAGTTTAACTTTTTCAAATAAAGCGATGGTTCTGCTTTTTGCTTCCGAATCACTGATCTTTTTATGCAGCCTGATCGCTTCCAATACCTGAAATCCACAGGTAAAAACAGGGTTCAGAGAGGTCATGGGTTCCTGAAAGATCATAGCAACCTGGTTGCCCCTGATGCTGCTGAGTGCTTCCACCGGTGTTTTGAGCATATCAACGGTCTCAGCATCAACTGTTAATAATATTTCACCGGAACGATAGATGGCCGGTGGGGAAGGCAATAATTGCAGGATGGATAAAGAAGTTACTGACTTTCCTGAACCGGATTCTCCAACGATCGCTAGTATTTCACCACGGTTTACAGATATAGTAATATTTTGTAATGCATTTGTGGTATGACCCTCTGTTACAAAATCAACGGAAAGGTTTCTGATATCCAACAGCGGGTTTGCCATGGCATAAATATAATTCTGAAATTTGGAATACCGTCATTTAGACTAAAGAGGAAGAACGATGGAGAAATCTGCCAATCGATCATCAGATTTCTCTCTTCGCTGCACTTCGTTTGAAATGACGGGGTCTTTTTGTAATTTTTACACAACACTAATGTTATTGCATGCCTTTTACTTAGTTTTGCACTCACAGTTGTTAGTTTGTAGTATTGAGGTGAAAGGATTTACTGTAAAAAACAAAACATGATTCGACAATCCTGGTGGAAGCTGTTAAGTTTCGTATTATTAGTTTATACATGTACATATGGTTTTTTTGTTCCGGTTCCCTCTCCGCCGGGAGTTCCTTTGAAGGAGACCATCCGTAATCTTTTCTTTCATGTGCCTATGTGGATAGCGATGATGGTGTGCTTTGCCGTTTCGGTAGTGTATGCGATCAAATATCTGCGCAAGCAGGATGAAGTGAATAATATTTATTCAACCGAATTTGCCCGTACCGGTACTTTTCTGGGTATTTTAGGATTGATTACCGGAATGATCTGGGCCAATTACCAATGGGGGAAACCCTGGAGCGGTGATGCCAAGCAAAACGGTACCGCCATTGCCCTGCTTATCTACTTCGCGTATTTTGTTTTGAAAGGAAGTTTACAGGATGAGGAGAAGCAGGCAAGGATAGGTGCCGTGTATAATATTTTCGCCTTCTTTATGTTGTTCCCTACATTATGGATCTTACCCCGATTAACAGAGAGTCTGCATCCCGGTGGAATGGGTAGTGAGGGTAATCCGGGATTGAATCCAAAAGACACAACCACTTCTATGCGTACGGTAATGTATCCTGCTTTTATAGGCTGGACATTGCTCAGCGTTTGGATCACCACTTTACGTGTAAGGGTACAGATCATTCATCAAAAACAATTTGCAAATGAATAAGTTTCAAAGGATCCTTTCTCTGCTGTTGCTTATGGTAGTAAGTGCTGCCGTACATGCACAGACTACTGTGAATGCAGAGAATGCAGATGTTATGCGCAGCAATGGTAAGATCTATGTGGTAGTAGCGGTGGTGCTGACTGTGTTACTCGGGTTATTCTTTTATGTATTTAATCTTGATAGGAAAATAAGTAAGCTGGAGAAGAAATAGTGAGTAGTGAGTTGTCAGTAGTGAGTGTATATTCTTTAATACTCACTATTCACAACTCACTACTGACCTGCTCCATAGAGAACCAACCGCACAAGTGTGCGACCATGCTTCGCCGGAGCTACGCAAAGGCAAGCGCAACAATGCTCAATGGCAGTACTGCTGCCTGCTCAATAAAAGTCAAACAAACTAAACTATTTACTCATGTCAAGTCAAAAACCGTACAGCTTTTTTCACAGCGTTGAAATGAGCTTTGATAAGGCGTCAAAATTTACCAAGTGGGAAAGCGGTTTGCTGGAACAGATCAAAGCCTGTAACAGTATCTACAGTATGCGTTTCCCGGTAAAAATGGATGATGGAAGGATTGAAGTAATTGAAGCGTATCGTGTGCAGCACTCGCAGCATAAATCGCCTTGTAAAGGCGGTATCCGTTTCAGTGAAGAAGTAAACCAGGATGAAGTAATGGCCCTGGCTTCTTT
>CANGOX010000106.1 GCA_947455605.1 Chitinophagaceae bacterium | reverse complement strand
GTGGGTATCGATACGAACAGGATCCATGCTATTCATCTTGCCCCAAAGTCTTCCATACAACTAATCAATGATAACATTGAAAATAGCCAGGACCTGAATAAAGATTCCGGCAAAAAATATATCCTGCATATTGGCGTTCTTGAAAAAAGAAAAAATCTGCTCAACCTTATTAAAGCATTCGACCTGCTTCTTAAAGATGGATTTGAAAACTTCTATCTTGTTTTAGTGGGCAATAAAGTAGCCAAAACAAAAATTGATGACAGCGAAAATATTCAAAAACTGATCAAAGAATTAAACCTACAGGAGAAAGTGATCATGCCGGGGTTTATTACCAATGAAGAACTGGCTTTCTACTATGAGAACGCCAGTCTCTATACATTCGTTTCCATTAATGAAGGATTTGGCCTGCCGATTTTAGAAGCATTTCAGCATCATTTGCCAACACTGATCTCTAACAACAGTTGTTTACCGGAAGTTGGCGGCGATGCTGTGGTCACCTGTAACCCTTTTGATGAGCATGATATCAAAGAGAAGATGAAGACTATTCTTCTTGACCCGTCTTTACAAGATGAGTTAATTGAAAAAGGGAGCAAAAGGCTTGAGCAGTTCTCATGGCAAAAAACAGCAGAGGAATTACTGAATGTATTCAAAAGCCTGGTTCATCACTAATTGGATAATTCATCCGTTACCATATCTTTTACTGCATCTTCTAAGGTATGTGTTGCTTTCCATCCCAGTTTTTCCGCGGCTTTGGAAGGATTGGCTCTTCCCACTAACAGATCAGTGGGACGTAAAAGGGCAGGATCACTGTCTACATATTTATTCCAATCGAGATTCAGTTGTTTAAATACCAATTGTATATAATATTCCAATGAATGTGTAACACCGGTTGCGATCACAAAATCTTCAGGCATATCTTGCTGAAGCATTAGCCACATTGCTTCCACATAATCTGGTGCCCAGCCCCAATCACGCTGGATATCAATATTTCCCAAATGAAGCTTTTCTTCACTCCCTTTATATATCCGGCAGGCAGTAGCTATAATTTTTTTTGTAACAAACCTGTAAGGTCTCAATGGCGAATCGTGATTAAATAGGATTCCGGTGCAGGCATAAATATTATATGCCTCCCTGTAGTTTGCAACCTGCCAATGCGCAGTTGCTTTGGCAATCGCATAAGGACTTCTGGGTTTGAAAGGTGTATTTTCATCTGCCGGCAAATTACCCGACTCACCAAAACACTCACTGGAACCCGAATTATATAATCTAGCAGGCAGATTACTGAACCGGATAGCTTCTAATAAATTAAGCGTCCCAATACTGATACTTTCGAAGGTTTCAACTGGCTGATCAAATGACAAGCCTACCGAACTCTGCCCCGAAAGGTTATAGATCTCATCCGGTTTTACTTTAATAATTGTTTGAAGGGTACTCCGAAAATCACAAATATTGATAGAAACCAGCTGGATTTGATCTTTTAAACCTAGCTTTTGCAGGTTCTCAAACGTATTAGTTGTGGCATCCCGCGAACCACCAAACACTTCGTATCCTTTTTGGAGCAGAAGCCGGGTAAGATAAGCCCCATCCTGTCCCGAAACACCACAGATTAACGCTCTTTTCATCCCACAATTTTACTATAAATCAAGCAATACACAACCATTATCCGGGAGAGATGGCATATACTGTCCATCATAAGTGCTTCCGGCAGTTGTAAATTTTACTTTTTATTGAATTTCCTATTGATTGTTAGTTTCAAAGTGGAATATTTGCAGATGTTTATCTGTTTGAACAAAATGGGGCATTCTGTTTGCAAAATTCATAATAACTAGCTATCAAAACACTCAACTTCATACAATCCCGCTTTAAAGGAGAATGGAACGGCTCCGACAGGGCTATCACCCTTGCCCGTCTTGCCGTATTCTTCCTGAGAGGCTGCTTTGAGCGTATATTTTTTTCTAAAGCATCAGGACTGGTATTGATTGGCAAAGGGGTTTCTATCCGTTATGCAAAATACCTGGAAGCAGGAAGTGACCTGATTGTGGAAGATTATGCAGAGATCAATTGTTTATCCCGGCAAAAGATCATTTGCGGCAATCGCGTTAGTATTGGCAAGTTTGCGATCATCCGACCTTCCAACAGTTATGGCGGAGAGATCGGTGAAGGTTTGAAAATTGGCAACAACTCCAATATCGGTCCTTATTCTTATATCGGTTGTTCAGGTTATATAGAAATAGGTGACAATGTAATGATCTCCCCAAGAGTCAGCATTTATGCAGAGAACCATGTGTTCAACAGCATTGATATCGCCATGAAAGAACAAGGTGTAAAAAAACAATTTGTAAAAATTGAAGATGATTGCTGGATAGCCGCCAACAGTATTATTCTTGCCGGTGTTACCATCGGCAAAGGATCAGTAGTAGCGGCCGGCAGTGTAGTAACTTCAGATATTCCTCCGTATAGTGTAGTGGCAGGCGTTCCTGCAAAAATCATTAAACAGCGCAGGCAGACATCATGAATATCCTGATCCTGCATGGCTCTTCCGACCTGTATGGTGCCAGTAAAATCTTATTGGTAACCGTTCGCATGCTTATCAAAAAAGGCTATAGCCCGTTGGTAGTATTAACCGATGAAGGACCTTTGGCTGATGAACTGAAGACGCTGGGTGCCGAAGTGCTCTTTATCCGGCTGGGTATTCTCAGAAGAAAATACAAATCGCTACCCGGCATTCTTAACCGTTTATGGGTTATGAGGAGCGCCTATACAGCCATAAAAAACCTCATCAAAGACAGAAAAATCGAATTAGTATATTCCAATACCACAGCTGTACTTGCTGGAGCATTTGCCGCAAGATCGATGGGTATCGCCCATATCTGGCATGTTCACGAGATCATTGAACATCCAAGATGGATGTACCGTTTCCTGGGTAATTTGCTCAACCGTTTCAGCAGTAAAGTGATTGTAGTGTCGGCCGCTGTTCAGAAAAGCTGGAGCAAATATGTATCGGCCGAAAAACTGCAACTGATCTATAATGGTATCGACTACAGCCCCTATATGGCTCCGTCTGATAAACTCAGAAAAGAGCTGGGAATTGATGATGAAACGGTAATTATGGGTATGATCGGCAGGGTACATTACTGGAAGGGACAGGCATATTTTTTACAGATTGCATCGGCATTATCCAGACAATACAGTAATATCCGGTTTGTATTGATAGGTGATGCTTTTCCGGGATACGAATATTTATACGACCAGCTGAAAGCCCTGATTAAACAGGAAAACATCGGCCACGTGGTGTATGATCTGGGTTACCGTACAGATGTGGCCGAATTACTGGCAGGTTTTGATATCTTAGTTTTACCTTCCACCCTTCCTGACCCTTTCCCAACAGTGGTGCTGGAAGCCATGGCATCGGCAAAACCCGTGGCAGCTACTGCACATGGGGGTGCATTGGAAATGGTTGATGAGAATCAGACAGGCGTATTGATCCCGGTGAATGATGTTCAAAAAGCTACTGCCATCATTGCAAAACTGGTTGGAGATAAAGCGTTGAGGGTTCAATTGGGGGAAGCTGCCAGAAAAAAAGTACTGGAAAAATATTCGCCGGAAGCATTCGAAAACAAGATGATAAACGTATTGGAATGACAGTTGCTATAATCGGATCAAGAGGCTACCCATATGTTTACAGTGGCTATGAAACCTTTGTAAAAGAATTATCAGAACGGCTGGTGCAAAGGGGCATTCATGTTAAGGTCTATTGCCATAAGAATCTTTTCCAATCCTTTCCCAAAGAAGTAAAGGGGATAGAGCTGGTTTATATACCCACCATTGAAACCAAAAGCCTGAGCCAGCTGGTGCATTCTTTTTTATCTATGGCACATGCCTGTACTTTCGGCAAAGCAGATGTGATACTGGCGGTAAATGCCGCCAATGGGCCCTTTGGCCTGATCTCCCGCCTGTTTGGTAAGCCTACCTGTATCAATGTAGATGGACTGGAATGGTTAAGACCCAAATGGAAGGGTCTGGGTGCCAGATATTTCAGGTTTGCAGCTAAACTGGCTACCAAATTATACGACCGGGTAATTACCGATGCAGAAGAAATGAGAAAAGTATACCTGCAGGAATTTAAGGCAGATTCTACTGTGATCGCTTACGGTGCCAATATCCGCTACCCGCAGGATCCAACCCTGATCAGCCCCTTCGGAATAGAACCGGGCGGGTATTACCTGATAGTAGGGCGGCTCATTCCAGACAATAATGCAGACCTGCTGGTGGAGGGTTTTATTACGGCCAATTCTTCCAAAAAACTGGTTATTGTAGGCGATGTGCCTTATAAAGACGCATACGCCGATGCGATCAAGTCAAAGGCAGCTGCAAACATTATCTTTTTGGGATATATTACAAATAGTGAGATATTAGCAGAACTTTACCACCATTGCTTTGCTTATTTACATGGACATGAGTTTGGGGGCACCAATCCTACCATGTTAAAAGCAATGGCTTATGGAACCGGCATTCTCGCTTTAAACACCCCCTTTAACCGCGAAATGCTGTCTGATGGCCATTATGGCCTTTTTTTTGAAAAAAACAGCAGTTCAATTGCTGGTTTGATGCAACGGGTTGAGCAACAAGAGGGTCTATTAGAGGATCTCAGAAAGGTGGCCCGCAACGGCCTAACTGCCAAATACAATTGGGATCATATAACAGATGCTTATCTTGCGCTTCTAAACGAACTGGTTGCCGGGAAGTAAGATGTTCTGAAATTATGGCTAAAGCTTATAATCGTTATACTACTCTCAGGTATATTATTGATGCACCCATTGTGGGCATTTCTTATTTTCTTGCACTAAGCTCTACTTCATCGGGCATACCGGGCAACAGTAAACTATTTACTTATCTCTTTACACTTATCGCGCTCATCGTATGGTATATAGCTGCCTCTTTCTCCAGATTATACGCAGACAGACGTTCCAACAAATATTCTGAAGAGATCGTCTTCATCGTTTACACGATCATGCTTTTTACCATTCTCCTGAGTTCGGTATCATTCTTCCTGAGAAATATCTTTCAGTTCAATTCCAACTTCTTTACTTTTTTTGTGGCCATACTTTTCGGACTCCTTACACTTACCAAGTATGTGATCAGAAAATATCTGCACTCTGCTATATATCAGGGGAAATTGTTCGACAATATTCTGATCGTAGGCTCTACTCCCTCTGCACTGGATTTTTATGAAACCATCAACAAGTACTATTATTATGGTTATAAATGCATGGGGTTTATAGACAATAGCAGTTCAAAAATGAATGGCTGTACTTATCAGGGAAAGATCAGTGATCTGGGCAGTTTGCTCAAACAGAATGCTATCGACGAAGTCGTGATCGCCTTGCCCAATACCCAAAACGAAGAGATACAAAGCTGTATTGAGGTTTGCGATTTCTATACCACCAAGGCCAGGATTATCCCCGATCTTTATCAATATGCATCATCTACCATACAGGTAAATAATATCGGTTTAATGCCGGTAATCAGTATCCGGTCATTGCCATTAGATAAACCCGAGAACCGTATTTTGAAAAGAGTCTTTGATATTATTTTCTCTACTGTTTTCTTTCTAACACTTGGGTGGTGGGTGTTACCACTAATAGCGCTGGCCATTAAACTTACATCAAAAGGGCCTGTAATTTTTAAACAGGAAAGATGGGGATTAAATAATGAAAAGATCGTTTGCTATAAATTTCGCACCATGGCTGCCGAAAGTTCAGATATTGACGGGAACGGATATTATAATCAGGCCAGCAAAGACGACCCAAGGGTTAACTCGGGGTTTGGTGCATTTTTACGAAGAACCAATATGGATGAATTACCCCAGTTCTGGAATGTATTCTTAGGCAACATGTCTGTAGTTGGCCCAAGGCCACACCCAACGCCCCTCAACCTGGAATCTATGCACACCGTGGAGAACTATATGCTCAGGCACGTTGTAAAACCGGGTATTTCCGGTTGGGCACAGGTAAATGGCGCACGCGGAGAAACAAGGGTTCCCGGCTCCATGCAGCAGCGGGTTAATTTCGATCTGTATTATATACACCGTTGGACATTCTGGCTGGATGGACAAATCATTCTTCAAACGATTATCAATATTTTCAGGGGGGATCAAAATGCTTATTAATCAATATCTGAAAAGGGCTTGCTTAGTATTACTATGCCTGCAATTGATATCAACCCATCTTTCGGCACAAACGGTTTGGGAAACACATACCAAAGAAGTGTACAATTATCTATCACGCATGGCCCAGAAAGGCACTATTCGTTTTGATGATAATATCCGTCCATTAAGCAGAAAATATATTGCAGACTGTCTGGATTCTCTTTCACAAAAAAAAGAGCAGCTATCCCCTACAGAAAAAAAAGAACTTTCTTTTTACAGGAATGAATATGGAAATGAATTGAATACCGCTCCGGGAGGATCAGATGAAGCCTTACATTTCTTAAAGATTGACCCTTATAAAAGATGGCGCGGATTTTCTGCTACAGGGAAAGATGTTTTGTTCCAGGCCGATCCGGTTTTTACCGCAGCCGCTATTCGCGGTTCAGGCAAAAGCGTTACACAATCCAGTTCAGGCCTGAGTTTTTGGGGCTATGCGGGCAAACATTGGGGTTTTCAGTTTTTTTATAATGATATCACTGAATCGGGTAAAGGATTTGATTCCACCCGCCAGAATACGCCTGAAACGGGTATTGTAAGAAAAGATACATCCCTGCATAGCAGCCAGAATTTTTCTCAATTCAGGGGAAGCATTTCTTATAGTTTCAAGAATGGTGCTATCAGTTTTGGGCAGGACCATCTCTTATGGGGCTATGGACAAAATGGTAAGATCGTACTTTCTGATAAAGCCCCGGCCTTCCCTTTTATCCGTCTGGATTATAAATTATTCTCCTGGCTAAGCTTTAATTACACACATGTTTGGCTCAATTCTGCTTTGATCGATTCGAATCGCACCTATGCTACAGGAAATGGCATATACGGTGGTCAGCGACAATTCTTTATTCCTAAATTCATGGCTACCCACAGCATCAATATCAAAGCGATGAAAGGGCTTGATTTTGCAGCAGGGGAATCAATCGTTTACAGCGATCGCTTAGATGTGGGCTATCTGTTTCCGCTCATGTTCTTTAAGATCTATGATAATATCGTAAACAACAGTAATATCCATACAGGCTCTAACGGTCAGTTGTTTTTACAGGTAAGTTCGCGTAACCAGATTCCGAAAACCCATCTCTACACAACCCTGTTTATAGATGAGATCAGGGTCTCCTCCATCTTTGATAAAAATAAAAGCCGAAATCAATTGGGTTATAGCATAGGTGGTTCAGTGACAGATGCTTTTGTCCCTTATTTAACACTCGGAATGGAATATACCCGCGTAAACCCATTCGTGTATAATAACCTCTTCCCTGCACAGAACTATACCAGCTATAATTACACGCTGGGCGACTGGATGGGCAATAATTTCGATAGGGTAACTTATACGGCCCGGTACACGCCTTTCCCCCGGTTCAAATGCCTGTTCAGCTATCAAACCAGTCGAAAAGGTGGTGCAGGCACCCTTGACCAACAATATTTTCAACAGCCACAGCCCGCTTTTTTATTCAATCTTCAGAATAAACAGCAGGAGTTTTTGGCAAAGTTCTCCTATGAACTCATCAATAATCTGAACCTGAATGCTTTTTACAGTTCTCTGAGCATTGATAACCGGGTGACTCTCCAAAAAACAACCCAGAACACGTTTAACCTCGGTTTTAATTACGGATTATAATAAAAGCATATTTAATATGTGAATCAACTTCATAAATAACCAGATATCAGGCTTTTGGGAGTGTAAATGTGCTTATTTTATATATCTATTTAGATGGCAAATATTTTCGATATTTGCGACAACCATAGAACGTAATGAAATTGAACTCGTTTAGAAAAATAGCTTTCGGTCTTTTTTGCCTATCAACTTTCTGCCTATTTGAAGGTTTATCAGCCCAAACCGGAAGTTCAGGAGCAGGTCTCCCTTCTATCAAAACATCTCAAATGTCTGACCAACAGATCATGATGTTATGGCAGCAAGCACAGCAAACCGGTATGACAGAGAATGATGCTATGAACGCATTGATGAAACGAGGTCTGGATCCTTCTGAGATAACCAGTTTCAAAAAAAGGCTTACCCAGCTGCAAGGGGGTAAATCAACAAAAGCAACTCAAACAACAAAAGATACGATTGCCTATATCCGCGACAGCTCCTGGATAAAAGAAAGACCGGCACCGCCAAAAAAGCTGGATCTGTATGGTTTTGATTTTTTCAATAACCCTAATCTTTCTTTTCAGCCCAATCTACGTGTAACCACCCCCAGGAATTACGTGTTGGGAATGGATGATGAATTGAGCATCTCGATAACAGGGATGAATGAATCATCATTTGATGCAAGAGTAAATACAGACGGAAATTTACAGCTCCCTTATGCAGGCCTTGTAAGTATCAGTGGATTAACTATTGAACAGGCAACGGAACGCATTAAAACTAAATTAGCAGCAAGGGCCTACCCTGCTTTAAAAACCGGCGACTCTAAACTATTTCTTTCTCTAACCAAAGTAAGAACCATCAGGATCTCTTTGATTGGTGAAGCACAGAAACCAGGCAATTATTTTGTTTCGCCTTTGGCAAGCTTCTTTAATGTTTTGTATTCCTGTAATGGACCATCTACATTAGGTTCATTAAGAAATATTGAGCTGATCAGGAATAACAAAGTGATCGAAACGATCGATTTTTATAGCTTTTTACAGAATGGCATATTGGATAAGAATATCCGCCTGGAAGACCAGGATGTGATCCGTTTTCCGCTTTACAAGAAAAGAGTGCACCTGAAAGGCGAAGTAAAAAGACCGGCCACCTATGAATTACTGGAAAAGGAAACCATTGCCGACCTGTTGAAATACAGTGGTGGATTTTCTGATTTTGCGATCAAAGATGTTGCCAAAGTAGAACAGACAGGTGACAGAGAAATGAAAGTGAGAGATATACAGGCTACCGATTTTGGTAACTTTATATTAAAAAATGCAGATTCTGTCTATTTCAACAGGATTGCCACAAGGTTTACAAACCGTGTTGTTATTAGCGGTTCCGTTAACAGGCCGGGGAATTATGAGCTCACCGATTATTTGACCTTATCACAACTGATCAAAAAAGCGGATGGATTAAGTGAAGGTGCTTTTGAGAACAGAGGATTGATCAAGCGCCGGAATAAGGACGCAGAAAGAGAGATGATCGCTTTTCATACTAAAGATATCATGACGGGAACCGATAAAGATATCCCAATGATGAGAGAAGATTCTGTGATCATACTTGCCAAAGATAATTTACTCGATATTCCTACTATCACCATTGGCGGTGATGTCAGAAACCCAACTGTTATTCAATACCGTGCAGGACTTTCTGTTGAAGATGCAATAGCAATGGCAGGTGGTTTTACTTTTGATGCAGCTAGTCATAAAGTAGAGATCTCCCGTCTGGAAAAGAATAAATCAGATACCCTTGCCAATCGGCTGATTGATGTAATTAAAATGGAAGTAGATTCTAGTCTTCGCGGATTGGAATCGAAAAATCTTTTACAACCGCTCGATTATGTCTTTATTCCTAAGCTGTTAAACTACCGAAACCTTGGCAATGTTAAGATCAGGGGAGAAGTATTGTATGATGGAGACTACGCATTAGAAAGGCGAAATGAAACAGTTCAGGAGCTAATTAAAAGAGCCGGCGGCATTTCTCCACTCGCTTCTATGAATGATGTTCAGGTTTATAGAAATGGTTTGCGGGTAGCCACTACCCTTTTGGGTGACGAATCAAAATCAAAAGAACGCTTTCTGTTAATGCCAGATGATAGCATCTTTATTCCAAAAATTGACCCATTTGTAGAGGTAAGAGGAGAAGTGTTTAATCCGCAGATCTTAAGTTATGAATCCGGAAGTTTTATCTCTTATATATCTGACGCTGGTGGAGTTACTGACAAAGGAAACCTGAAAAAAGCCTATATACAATACAGCAATGGCATCAGCCGGAAAATACGTCATTTCCTTTTTTTCAGGAACTATCCGAAAGTATTACCTGGCAGTAAAATTATTATTCCTGAAAAAACAGATGTAAGCAGGAAAGGACTATCTATATTCGAGATCGCGTCTCTTACGGGATCATTATCAGCATTGGTTGGCCTGATCAGTGTATTAAAGAAATAAAATATTATGCAGGATCCTATAGAAAATAAAAATATTTTTCAACCGGAAGAATCTGAATTTACGTTTAGGGCTCTCTTTAAAAAATGGGCAGATTCTTTGCGCTATCTGTTGCTTTTTTGGAAGGTATTGTTTGTCGCAGGAATGATTGGAGTTACCATCGGATTGGTCACTTCCTTGCTTACACCCGTAACCTATACAGCAAGATTATCTTTTGTGGTAGAGGAATCAAAAGCAGGAGGAGGCTCACTGGTGTCTGCACTTGCGGGGCAGTTTGGGTTTGACATGGGAAGCGTTTCAGGGAGTAATGGTATGCTGTCGGGAGATAATGTGCTCGAGCTTTTAAAAAGTAAATCACTCATTAAAAAAGCACTACTTACTTCTTTCAAAGACTCTTCTGCACACTCAATGGCAGATCAATATGCAGAAGCTTATGGTTGGAAAGAAAAATGGAAAAACAGTTCTAAAGTGGGGAAGGATATCCAGTTTACAGTAGGCAGGAATGACTATTCACGATTGGAAGACAGTTTATTACAGTTAATTGTTAAGAGGATTTCAGAAGACCAGCTTTCAATAACAAAACCTGATAAAAAGCTTAGCCTCTTCGAGATCAATTTTGTTACCCGTGATGAAAAATTAAGCCAGTTATTTGCAGAGCGCTTATTGAAGATCACTACTGATTTTTATATTGAGACCAAAACAAGAAGACTACGCGGAAACATTGACCGCCTTCAAAAAAGGTCTGACAGTATCGGTGCACTACTTGATAAAAAAACTTTTTCTGCTGCAAAGGCATCAGAAGGTTTGATTGATATTAATCCTGCGTATACCACTCAGGCTGTATCTGCAGAAATTTCATCAAGAAACAAATTTATACAAAGCACTATTTATGGTGAATTGGTAAAGAACCTTGAAGTAAGCAAAACTTCATTGATTCAGGAAACACCTACCTTCCAGATCGTAGATTATCCTGATTTACCTTTAAAGCGAAACCGCTTACCCTGGTGGCTGGGTATTTTTATAGGAGGCCTGATAGGTGTAGGTGTAATGGCAGTATATCTGGAATTTCAGAAAAAAGAATAATTTACCGCATTGGTTTATTGCAACACAGGCTATAATTGATACGCGAAGGAAAGTTTACCTTGAAAATTTAACACATCGTAGCCATTCTTAAAATACCCAAGATCCGGAAAAACATACCACTCGTAGTTAAGTGAGCGGACCAAAGCCAATTGTGACGATAACAGGAATCTGTTTACTCTCCAGTCCAGGTGAAAAGTTGTAGAAAGATCTATCCAATGCCTTGTTGGATCGTGGGTGATTACAAAAGTGTTATTATAGAAATCACTGTTATGGGCAATTCTTTCAAACTGAACCCCTACTCTTGAAAATCCTTTAACCCAACTGATATCTATCATCTGGCTATTCGTTCCCGGCCCTATCCCAGCACCAATTACCTGTCCGTTATTGGTATAGCCCTGACGCACATAGGTATTTGTATACCAACTGCTTGCAGATTCTATTAACTCAACAGTAGGTAACTGCATTTGGGTGAATTCTGACACAAACTGAATGTATGCCTTTCTTCTGGCTGGAAACATTTTGCGAAATCCAGCTACATACGCACGTGGATAACCATTATCAGTTATCACATTTAGTAGGTTGGGAACCTTATCATCCCGTCCGTACTCAAAATACAATTCTGCTTTATCCTCAGGCATTACATATCTGGCAAACAAAGAACCCAATGATGCTTTCCGCTTATTTTTTTCTGTTTGCGATTGGATGATCCCCTGCAATGGGAAAATATCACCAATGCCGGAAATGTCTGATCGATAGAGATAGGAAACACTGGTAAACCCGAGAAACAATCCTTTTACCCATTTAGGCTGCCAGGAAAAAACAAGTCCTGAAATATAACGTGATTCTTCTTTCTTGGGTATATAAAGAGGATTACCACTTGCATCGTGCCGGTTGATTCCGGGAGGCAATATTCCTGAAGAGCTAAGACTCCCCGCAATAAATTGTCCTTCAAATGTGCCAATCTTTGTTGAAACAGGTTTGATTGTATTAAATGTGAAATGAACAAACCCCGGTGCATTATTACTCATTACCAGCGCATTTCTGATGCCCGGCCCCCACCATAGATTTTCTGTAGATAAACCAGCAGAAAAAACACCTGTGTTATACCGGATACTGGATTGCCCAGGGAAAAAATGCTTATAGGTCTTATCGCCAAAACGTTCAGGTATATCTGACTTATTTAACCATTGATAATAATGTTGCCAGATAATATCGTAATGCTCTGTGGGAAAAGTTTCATAAGGAGGATTTTGGGCATACACAATCTCTGGCTTGAATTGCAAAGAGAAATGTCCCATTGAAGCTTCTATGCCTCCGGAAACCATTGTTTGAAGCCCTTTTGCAGGAATCATGCCCTCATCATTCCATCCATACGCATGATGACTGTTATATTGTTGCACAACACTCATCGGTAAGTAATGAAGAGTGAGTCTTGATTGATCCTTACTAACAGATCGGCTTTTCCAATCTATTAATGAATCTATCCCTTTATAGTTTGCCGAGAATGACCCGTTTATTAAAGAAGAATGGATATCTATGTTACCAAGAAGCTGGCTTCGGCGTAAAAAATCATTAACTCCGTCACTTAGGAAAGAAGTGTTTTGCGCAAACCCAATCTGAAATGTCGCAAAAAGTTGTACGATAATAAATATCGTATATATGAAGCGGAGTCTATATTTTTTATCTCTTATCATTGTTTTGATTAAAACAGATACTGTACACTTACCCTGCTGTGTAAATTGAACCGATT
>CANGOX010000105.1 GCA_947455605.1 Chitinophagaceae bacterium | reverse complement strand
GCCGATTGGCGATTGCCGTCTACCGAAAATCTGAAAAAATAAATAATATTTGTTTTACTTTCCCTATACAATAAAACTCTAAAAAGTACCTGTATGAAAAAAGTAATTGCATTCTTAGTAATCGTTGTTTGCTTTTCTGCAACAACCGTAATGGCACAACCTCCGGGTGGTGGTGGTCAGCAAATGACACCAGAGCAACGTACAGCCATGATGAAAGAAAGACTTGCCCCTGCTGGCCTAACTCCTGTTCAGGCTGATTCAGTAGTTGCCATCTGGAACGACAGGGCACTCATGACAGCTGTGTATGGAACTGCTGATATGCAGAGCATATCCCGTGAAGACAGGCAAGCAAAAGCACCTGCTATTGCCGAAGCAAGACAAAAAAGGCTTGAAAAAGCAATTGGTGCAGAGGCTACCAAAAAAGTTATGGAAATCATGTCTCAGCGCCCAGGTGGCGGTGGTGGTCGTCAATAATCACCTTACCCTTTACCGTGTTAAAATAGTAACGGCACCTCAAATGAGGTGCCGTTACTATTTTAACGAACCCATGTTTTGAAATGTTCTTACTTTAGAGAACACATTTAAGCTTATGAAAAGAACGATCGTAATTATCAGTTTTGTTTTAGCGAGTATATTTTCTGACAAATTATTGGCTCAGGATATTGCACCCTCCCGCTCTCCAGAAGAGCTGAAAGAGCTATTTGGTTTCTGCGATAAGACAGATCTGGTTAGCAAATTCAAACTCAGTCCGGAACAAGCCGATAAAGTAGGCGAAATAGATTATTGGGCAAGGCTTCAACAAAAAAGTATTGATGCCAATACGAATGAAGTATATGCCACTGCCGGTGAACTGCAGCAGGAAGTAGTTAAAAAGTATAAAGCCTTTCTCTCACCGGATCAGGTTAAATCTGTAAGCGATTATAATAAAGCAAAAGCAAATAATCCCGAACCCTGTGAGATCATTGTTCTGCATTTCAATCGCATGTTCGACACACTAACTCCGCAACGTGCATTGTTGTTGTACAAAACACCCTGGCGCAAACAACTGATCGATAAACTGGGTATCAATGGCAGACAGGCGGATATGCTGTTTGAAACTGAGGTGTGGAAACAAAAAGAATCGCTTACTATTTCAGCGATACCTGAAACGGACTTTAACAGGATACGCAGAACGGTTTCCATGAATAAGGAAAGGGATAATAAATACAGGGCGATCGGTTTAACGGAAGATCAGATGGCTACTACCATCCAGTTTTTTAAAGAGCATCAGTTGGGGGCGAAATAACGTCATTGCGAGGAACGTAGCCATCTGAGCTATAATAATCAGTCACGCTACTATTGGTAACACAGGCTGCTTCGTTCCTCGCAGTGACGAAAGAAAAAGGCCGCAAATAATTTGCGGCCTTTTTCTTTGTATCAATAGAAAACTTATTTCATCTTGAACGACTCCAAAAACTTGGTCGTAAAGTTCCCTTTACGGAAATCTTCGTTCTGCATTAATTGTAAATGAAAGGGAATCGTTGTCTTTACCCCTTCTATCACATACTCGCTTAAAGCGCGGTACATGGTATCAATCGCTTCTTCTCTGGTTTGTGCTACGGTGATGAGTTTTCCGATCATGGAATCATAATACGGTGGAATTACATAGCCTGCATATACATGGCTGTCTACACGTACACCATGTCCGCCGGGTGTATGCAATACTGTGATCTTTCCCGGTGAAGGACGGAAATCATTGTAGGGATCTTCTGCATTGATCCGGCATTCGATGGCATGCATCTGTGGTTCATAATTCCTACCGGAAATACGCTCGCCCATAGCGATCTTGATCTGTTCTTTGATCAGGTCGAAACTCACCACTTCTTCTGTAACGCAATGTTCTACCTGGATCCGCGTATTCATTTCCATGAAGTAGAAATTGCGGTGCTTATCTACCAGGAACTCAATGGTTCCTACGCTTTCATAATTGATAGCTGATGCTGCTTTGATAGCGGCTTCACCCATTTTCTGGCGCAGCTCAGGCGTCATGAACGGTGAAGGAGATTCTTCCACCAGTTTCTGGTGACGGCGCTGGATAGAGCAATCTCTTTCGCTTAAATGACAAACATTGCCATATTGATCACCTGCAACCTGTATCTCAATGTGGCGGGGTTCTTCCACAAATTTCTCCATGTAAATACCGTCGTTCTTAAAAGAAGCGGCAGCTTCCTGTTTGGCGGTAGTATAGGCTTTTTCAATTTCAGATTCTTGCCAAACCACACGCATCCCTTTTCCACCACCACCGGCAGTTGCTTTTAAGATAACAGGATAGCCTACTACTTTAGCCAGTTCTTTTGCCTGTTCGATACTTTCCAATAAACCTTCGCCTCCGGGAACTACCGGCACACCAGCTTTGATCATGGTTTCTTTGGCGGTGATCTTATCACCCATCCTGTTGATCATATCAGGTGTAGGCCCGATGAATTTGATACCATGATCGGCACAGATCTGCGAGAATTTGGCATTCTCTGCAAGGAAACCATAACCCGGATGCACAGCATCCGCATTGGTGATCTCGGCCGCAGCCATGATGTGGGGAATATTTAAATAAGAATCAGCACTGGCAGGTTTTCCGATGCAAACGGCTTCGTCGGCAAATTTTACGTGAAGGCTGTCTTTGTCTGCAGTAGAATAGACTGCCACCGTTTTGATACCCATTTCTCTACACGTACGTATCACACGTAATGCAATTTCTCCGCGGTTAGCAATTAATATCTTTTTGAACATCCGTTGAATTTGAAAATTTGAAAATTTGAAAATTTGAAAATATTATGCAGGATTTGAATACTTGAAACAGGGTTTTCTCCCATTTTCAAATTTTCAAATTACCCTATTTTCAAATTTCTAAGCAGGTTCGACCAGGAACAATGGCTGATCGTATTCAACAGGGCTGGCATCTTCTACCAACACTTTCACGATCGTTCCTTTGATTTCGCTTTCGATCTCATTAAAGAGTTTCATGGCTTCGATGATACAAACCACTTTACCCGGGGCGATCTCGGTACCTACTTCCGCCAGAATGGGTTTATCGGGAGACGGACGGCGGTAAAAAGTGCCGATCATCGGGCTTTTGATTGTGATCAGGTTATCTGCTTTAGGAGCAGCGGCCGGGGCCGGGGCTGGGGCAACAGGTACTGATGGAGCGGGTGCCGGGGTAGCCTGGGTGGTATACACCTGGTGTGTTGGGGCAGCAACCGTTACAACCTGCTCTTCTTTTTGCTTGATGGTTACCTTACCATCCTTATCTTCTATACTTATTTCACCAATATTACTTTTATTGATGATTTTGATCAATTCGTGAATTTGCTTTAGGTCCATAAATGGCAAGTTTTAGGGGTAAAAACAGTGATTTTGGGTCAAATAGGGGGGCAAAATAGCCTTTTTTTGATAAAAAAGGGGATTTTCTTTATTTCTTGATTTTTAGTTTTATCCACCGGTTAACCCTCAAAACAGGGGATAAAGAAAGGGCAACCTTGGGAGTTGCCCTTTCCAGTAAGTATTGTTATTGCCTCTTTGGTTAAATAGAAGGCATAGAATGCTATTTTTCAGCCTTTACCCTTTCTACATAAGAACCGTCCTTAGTATTGATCCTGATAAGTTCACCATCTTCTACAAACAGGGGCACCATAACGGTTGCGCCGGTTTCTACCGTAGCCGCTTTGAGGGCGCGGGTAGCCGTATCACCACGAAGGCCGGGTTCACAATAAGTGATCTTAACAACGATCTTTTCAGGTAATTCAGCTCCGATAGGCTGTTCGGTTTCTGTGTTGATGAATACAAATACCTCTGATCCATCCATCAGAAATTGCGGAGAATCGATCATTTCTTCATTCAGGGCTATCTGTTCGAATGTTTCATTATTCATCAGGTTATAGCCGGTATCATCTTTATAAAGGAACTGGAATGCTTTCTTTTCAACACGGATAGGAAAGATATTCTCACCGCTGTTCCAGGTTTTTTCGATAGAGCGCTTATTATCAACGCCTTTGAGCTTGGCCCATACCTTGGCGGCTGCACGGGCAGTTTTGTTTTCGCCGAATTCCACTACTGAATATAAGCTGCCGTCCAGTTTCAGGATCATGCCTCGGCTGATGTCGGATGTTGTTGCCATTGTGTTTGTTTTTTAATGTAATACCCTTTCAGGCAGCCGCAAAAGTAGGGATTGGCGGCCAAATTCAAGAAAGCTTGTGAGATTATGTTCCGGAGGGCTTTCCCGGCTTCATCTCCTGAAAACCAACTGATTCCGCTGAAATTGTTGACCGAAAAATAAATATCTGTTAAAAAAAGTCAACAGAATAGGCTGCGTGTAGAAACCACCCGGTATCTAAGATGCATAGTCAATAAAATATTCTATGAAAAATTTTATACGCATTGCCTGCATACTGATCTGTTTGTTTTCACAAACACAATTGTTTGCCAACACGGTTATTGTAAAAGGAACTGTAAAGGATTCTGCCAATAATCCTGTGGCGAACAGAACCGTAAAGATCTACAGCACAGACAGTACCAGCAATGGCTGTATCCTGTCGCACACAAAAGTAACCAACGCAAACGGATACTATATAGACACACTCACCTGCAACGGTGATATCCGCAAACTCGCAATCATTGTTGAGAACTGCGATGGTGCAAAGATCACACACGATCCATCCGTTACATCAACCAATCTGGTTGAAAGTAATTTCGTTATCTGCACCCCGATCAATACAGCCGGTGCCGTTCCCTGCAAAGCAGCTTTCTCATATACTTCTTTACCAACCGGTATTACCTTCAACAGTGCAGGTTCTGCAGGCATATTTGCTGCTGACAGTATCATCAGCCGCACCTGGACATTTGGTGATTCTTCCGCAACACTTTCCGGAAATATCGTTAACCCTACACACGCCTATACTAAACCAGGGATATACAATGTTTGCCTTACTATTAAAACAAGATACGGCTGTGAGAACAAATATTGCAGCACTGTAGTGTTTACGCCGGCATCGAACGCTTGTAATGTGCAGTCGATGTTCTCTACAGAAAAGATCGGGAATAAAATATTCCGCTTCAACAGCAGTAACAGTAACACCTTAACAGGCGACAGCATTGTACAACGCATCTGGAAATTTGGTGACGGATTTTCATTAGACGGAAACCAGGTAAACCCTTCCAGAGAGTATAAAGACACCGGCAACTATACAGTTTGTCTGAGTGTTAGAACAGCAAAAGGTTGTGAAAAACAATATTGTTTTAACCTGAGTGTACGCGACAGTGCTGCTGTTCCTACCAATTGTAAAGCCACCTTCAGCTATACCATCAAAGATTCAGTGATCGTGTTCAACAGTGCTGATTCAAAAGGCGCAACAGCATCAGACAGCATTATCAGCAGAACCTGGTATTATGCAGACAGTACTACTTCTGTTTCTTTACCAGGCAATATCATCTCGCCTTCATATCCTTATACAAAACCCGGCACATACAATGTTTACCTGTTGATCAAAACACAAAGCGGTTGTGAAAGCAAGTATTCAGGAAAAGTGGTGATCGCTCCAAAACCGGCTGCCACCAATTGCAAAGCAGTGTTCTCGTACACCATCAAAGACTCTGTGATCGTATTTAACAGTGCAGATTCAAGAGGTACCACACCAGCAGATAGTATTATCAGCCGCACCTGGAGCTATTCAGACAGCACCAATACTATTTCATTGCCCGGCAATATCATCACTCCTTCTTATCCTTATTCCAAACCCGGTTCTTACAAAGTGAAACTGGTGATCAAAACACAGGCCGGTTGTGAAAACAGTTATACTGGAACAATAGTTATTACACAGAAACCTGCTACCAATTGCAAAGCTTATTTCACTTTTGCAATTCAAAATAAAATCGTAAAATTCAATAGTAATGGTTCTGCAGCAAGTTCAGTGCAGGACAGCATCATCAGCCGTATCTGGTTCTTTGGCGACAGTACCACCAGTAATGCAGGTTTAACCGGTAATATTGTTGATCCATCACATGAATACAAAAAGGCCGGCACCTACCATGTTTATCTCTATATCAAAACAAGATCTGGTTGTGAAAGTAAATATGAAGCAACCGTTGTGATCGCAGCACCTAATTGTGAAGTGAAAGTACAATTCAGTACTGAAAGAGTTAGCCTGAAAAAGATCCGGTTCAACAGCAGTCTTACCACTACTGCATCCGGTGACAGCATCGTAGCTCGCAACTGGAAATTTGGTGACAACACAACCTTGGGTGGCAACGAGATCAATCCTGCAAAAGAATACTCACTGATGGGCTTTTATAACACTTGCCTACAGGTTATAACAGCAAATGGTTGTGAAGCACAGGTTTGCAAGGAGATCACTATACAGGATACGGTTACCACTCCCCAGACAAATGTTGATTATATCAAGATCATCTCAATCAATCCTAACCCGGTGATCACACGGATGATGGCTACAATCTTCAGCAGAAACAGCAATGTGGAAGCAGAGATTTCTATATATGATATTTATGGTAACGGAAAAATGAATATCAAAAAAATGTTAACCCAGGGAAACAATGTAATTGAAATAGCTACAGACTTTTTACCACATGGCCCTTACTTCCTGAAAGTAAGTACCAAGAACGGAAGAGACAGTAAGACTTTTTATAAACTGTAGGTTTTATCATCCAATATCCACACAAACAGGTACAGCATATTGTGCCTGTTTGCATTTGATCCCATTGTTAAATAAATTCTAAAGCCTCAGATCCAATAAACCCAAAACAAATTGTGCAGTCTATGAGATCGTACACTTTTCAAAAACCTAACAAAACCCTTAGTTATGAAAAAGATCCTTTTTGCTTCAGTTGCTGCTTTGCTTTTTTCGCTTAGCACTATGGCACAAACCACAACACCACCCGCCAATGATAAAAAAGCGGATATGAAAGACATGCGTAAAGACCTGAAAGACCTTAAGAAAGACAAAGCAGAACGTCGCAAAGAAATCAAGGAAGGCGATAAAGCCGAAGCCAAAGAAATTTCAAAAGACATTAAAGCAGACAAGAAAGACATTAAGAACGATGCAAAAGATCTCAAAGCAGATGGTGTAAAGCATCCCGTAAAGAGAGCTGAAAGACAGATACACCGGGCCAAAAAGAATGGATAATTGATTATTTGTTCCCATTAAAACAGTCCGCCCCGGGTGGACTGTTTTTTTTATACCCATATCCTGTTCTGAAAAAGGTTTGATTATATTTATAGAGATGAAAAGAACAGCATTTATTTTGGGGATCATTATTATTACAAGTATTGCCTCTGCGCATGAGTTCTGGCTGCATCCACAGAAATATTTTTATACGATTCGAGAAACTGCCAATATCCGTTTTTCGGTTGGCGAAAATTTTGAGGGCGAGAACTGGAAGGGTAATAAGGACAAAATTGCACAGCTGGCTTATTTTACCCCTTCCGGAAATGTTGTGGATATAGCCAAACGCCTCTCCGGTAATATGGGAGACTCAATACAGTTACCCTTACAGGAAGAAGGTACCCATATGGTGATCTTTAACAGTACCAATAGCTTTATAAAACTGGATGCCGATAAATTTAATGCATACCTGAAAGAGGATGGGCATGATGCAACTTCCCGCTACCGAAAAGACCAAGGTGAAGAAAAGAAAGCCGGCACTGAACATTATCAGCGAAGTGTAAAGACAATTTTACAGGTGAGCGATAAATTAACCAATGCCTGTACAGAGGCAACCAGCCTTCCTCTGGATATCATTCCTGCAGAAAACCCATATTCCATGCCTGATCCTTCTACTAATAAAAAGATCATGGTAAGGTTCAGGGTGCTTTTTCAGGGAGATCCCCTGCCCAATGCCCTTGTGAAAGCCTGGTACAATATACCTGGAAAAGGCCCCGGGATGGATAGTGTTCGCACCAACAAAAAGGGCTGGGTTAGCCTGGAAAGGCACCCCGGCCGATATATGGTGAGTTGTGTGCATATGGAGCCGGCAGCTAAAGACGGGGAGGCCGATTGGCAGAGTTTCTGGGGCAGCCTTACATTTGAATACTCCCATTATTATACCCGTAAAGACGGCAAATAAGGTTTGCTTCAAAAAAACTCCAAACTTTAAACCCCAAACTTTAAACCTACCCTCTTTTAACCTATTTTTGCCGCAAATTTCAAAATAACTGAAACATATATCATGGCAGTATTAGTGAATAAAAACTCGAAAATTATCGTACAGGGCTTTACCGGTACAGAAGGTACTTTTCATGCAACTCAGATGATCGAATACGGAACCAATGTTGTGGGTGGAGTAACGCCTAATAAAGGAGGAACCACCCATCTCGATAAACCCGTATTTAATACTGTAGCAGATGCCGTAGCCAAAACCGGCGCTGATGTAAGTATCATTTTCGTACCACCGGCATTTGCCGCTGATGCGATCATGGAAGCAACGGATGCGGGCATTGGCTTAGTGGTTTGTATCACAGAAGGTATTCCCGTTCAGGATATGGTAAAAGTGAAGAATTATTTACTGGGTAAGAATACAAGACTGATCGGACCAAACTGTCCGGGTGTGATCACCGCGGGTGAAGCTAAAGTTGGTATCATGCCGGGCTTTATCTTCAAACCGGGACGTATTGGCATCGTTTCTAAAAGTGGCACGTTAACTTACGAAGCGGCAGACCAGGTGGTAAAAGCTGGTTTAGGGATCAGCACAGCGATCGGTATTGGTGGCGACCCGATCATCGGAACCCCAACCAAGGAAGCAGTAGAACTGTTGATGAACGATCCTGAAACAGATGGTATCATTATGATCGGTGAAATTGGCGGAAGCATGGAAGCAGACGCTGCACGCTGGATCAAAGACAATAAAACAAAACCGGTGGTAGGCTTTATTGCCGGCCAAACTGCCCCTCCCGGCCGCCGTATGGGCCACGCAGGTGCGATCATTGGCGGTGCCGATGATACAGCTGCTGCCAAAATGAAGATCATGACCGAGTGCGGTATTGAAGTAGTGGCCAGTCCTGCCGATATCGGTATCAAAATGGCGGCTATCCTGAAAAAATAAGCACAGTATTTGTATATAGTGATCCCGAGCGTATTCCGTTCGGGATTTTTTATGTTCCTACCGCAATACAATGATTTGTTAATCGGCGTTAACTTGTGTGAATTAATCAGCATGTTTGCATCCTAGCCTGGAAAGAATTGAAAAAAAGTTACATGGTAGTAAGAAAATTATACAGTCTGATATTTATTGTGGCATTTGCATTTACCTCAAATGCACAACCGGCTGATACGACATTTAAGAAAGAATGGGTGGGTATTGATACGATCATTGTTTCGCAGGATCTTACCCGTACTGCTTTAGATAAGGTGAATATGATTTATCAAAAAGCAAAAAAACAGCATTTACAGGGGCAGGTGATCAAATGTTTACTCTACCAATATACGCTGCAGGAAAGGATCGTATCACAGGACCCCAACCCTGTTTTGAAGAAAATTGAAATGGAACTGGCCGATACGAAAGAGGAAGTACAAAAAGCCATTCTGCATTCACTTCTCGCTAAATTACACAAGCAGTATTTCGACGGGCATCGCTGGAATCTGTATAACCGGAAAAAAACTTCGGGTATTGCTAAAGAAGATATTACCACATGGGGGATTGATGATTTTTCGGCAACCATCTCAAAACATTATTTGCTTTCATTGGCAAAACCTGAAATGCTGAAACAGACAAGAACAGAGATCTATGATGCGGTTATTTTAAAAGGAAATATACCCGGGCAAACCAGTTTATTCGATCTGATGGCACATGAAGCGCTGAACTATTTTAAAACCGGAGAAGCTTCCATCACAAAAGCCGCGGATCTGTTTATGCCTACAGACCCTTCTGCATTGGGCAATACAGAAACCTTTATACATGCAGTCATTCCAACAAAGGATAGTAATGCTCATACCTGGATCACCTTACAATTATTCCGGCAATTACTCGACACACATTCACAGGATCCGGATAAAAGTATGTTTATAGAGAACAATCTGGAAAGGATTGAATGGGTTCATGGCAATTTGAAGATCAACAATAAAGAAACCCTCTATAGAAAAGCTCTCGAAGAGATCACGCAATTACTAATAAACAGCACCGCTGCGCAGGCATGGTATCTGTTGGCAAAGATCAAATATGATAAAGCTGTGGGATTCAGTCCATTTTCGGATACAACAGAACGCTATGGTTATGTTCGCGCCAAACAAATAGCCGAGAATGCATTAGAACTGTACAAAAAAGAAAGCAGGGGTACGGCCAATCTGAAAAATCTTTTACTGGATATTAAACACAAAATCTTACGCACACAAACAGAAACCGTAAATATCCCAGGCAAACCTTTCAGGGCCCTGGTGAGTTACCGGAATGTTGATACATTATACGGTAAGATCATACTGTTAGATAAGGGCATTGAATTAATTCAGGAACAGTGGAAACCTGGTTACTGGAAAACATTAAAAGATATAAAAGCATATCGATCTTTTACACAACCACTTCCGGCAACTTATGATTTTCAGCTACACCAGGCAGAGATCAAACTGGATGGACTTCCCGTGGGGGAATATGCGCTGATCAGTTCTGGCAGTAAAACATTTGATGACAGTACCCAGAAATTAAGCGTACAGCCTTTTTATGTTTCCAACATCAGTTATATACAAAACAAGGAGGATGTTTTTGTATTGAACAGGGAAACGGGCAGACCAATGGCTGATGTAAAAGCAGTGATCTATAAGGCCTCATATCAAATTTTGCGTGGCGGGAATGTTTATGATGTAATGACAGTAAAGACTACTGATGAAAATGGATATTTCAAGATTACCGGTAATAGCAGCAGTTACGATCTTCGCTATTCATTTAGTAAAGGAAATGATCATTTATATACATCGAAGGACGAATACCTATTCACTGAATATCAGGAACCGGAGAATGCAGCCTATGAAAAAAATAACAGCCGCGTTTTCTTTTTTACAGACAGGTCTATCTATCGCCCTGGGCAGCTTGTATTTTTTAAAGGGATTGCAGTTACCAAAGATCAAAACACTAAATTAAGTAAACTGATCACAAGCAAGGACAGCAGCTGGGTAATTCTGTTTGATGCCAACAGAAAGAAGATCGATTCGATCAGGTTTGCCTTAAATGATTTTGGTTCTTTTAACGGAATGTTCAGACTGCCTTCCAGTGGATTAACGGGTAATTTCAGCTTGCATGTTCCTGACTATAATATGTCGGGGGTTAATTTCTCCGTAGAAGAATACAAACGACCCACTTTCGATGTAAAATTTGAAAAAGCAAAGGGCGCTTACCGCTTGAATGATTCTGTAAACGTTACCGGCAATGCAATCGCTTATGCAGGTAATACCATTGCAGGGGCCAAAGTGGTATATACTGTTAAACGTAACACACGATATGTTCAACCTGTTTATTGGAGAAGACCTATGCCGGGCAATAGTCGGGAGATTGAACATGGAGAAATAAAGACAGATGCATCCGGAAAATTCAGCATCACTTTTAAAGCGCTGGCTGATGATATTCAGGACAGGAGTGGTAATCCCTTATTTGATTTTTCGGTAACAGCCGATATAACTGATATCAGTGGTGAAACGCGCAGTACTCAAACCAATATCACCGTTGGCTTCAGTTCATTACTGTTAAATATCAACACACCGGCTGTTGCGGATATAGATAGCCTGAAAAAGATCAATATCAGCACCACTAATCTCAGTTATGAAAAAGAGACTGCTATTGTACAATTGAAATTATATGCACTGGTTGCACCGGAACATTTGGTTCGCAAAAGATACTGGACAAGGCCCGATCAGTTTGTGATGGATAAAAAAAAATTTAACCGTTATTTTCCAACAGATGAATATGAGGAAGAAAGCAATTATCAAACATGGGCTACCGGAGAATTGGTAAAGGATGGTGTAATAGACACCAAAGAGAAAAAAGCATTCGATATAGACAATCCTTTATTACAACCGGGTTATTACAAAATAGAAGCACATTCAGTTGATAAGTATGGGGCAGAAGTAAATACCACTCAGTTTATTCAGTTATTTGATCAAAATGCAGGCTCAAAAAATCCATTGACCATATTTACGTACACGCTTAACGGAACAGCAAAGCCTGGTGAAACAGCCGCCTTTCTAAGTAGTAGTGTAGCAGATCATTTATATGTGATCAGGAAAACGGACCGACCCAAAAAAGATGCGGCATCTTATCAATTTCTAGAGAGAAATAAAGGCATAGAAATGATCAGTTACACACCTGATGAAACCGACAGAGGAGGGGTGTACATCAATGAAGTATATGTATTTAACAACAGAGTGTACACACAACAATATGCTGTTGATGTTCCCTGGAACAATAAAAAACTACAGGTACAATACGCCAGTTACCGAAACAAAACAGAGCCCGGCAGTAAAGAAGAATGGTCTGTAACCGTACATACAGATAAGAACGGAGCCGCAGCGGCAGAATTGGCAACCGGCATGTACGATGCATCGCTTGACCAGTTTAAACAGCATAGCTGGACGGAACCGACTCTCTGGGAGACCAATTATAGCAGAAGTAATTTTTCAGGCATCAACAATTTTTGTGCAGAAAATGGATATGAGAATACTATTGTTGAACCGCGGTTAGAGGAAACCGATGCTGTTTATGATCAATTAGTAGGTTATGCTTCAGAATTATGGAACAGGATAGCCGGCATCTATCCATCATCAGTAAGGAAAGCTATGGCTTTTGCAGACTTTACTTCAGGTAATGCTGCATTAGAAGAAACCGTCATTGTAGGCAGGGGCTCAAAAGACATGGCAAAGATGGCCAATGTTGCACCAGTTGCTAATAAGGGAGTCCGGATAAGGGGTGCAGGAACAATAGCTGCCGGTGAAGAGCCTCTGTATATAGTTGATGGAAAAGAAACCAATGATATAGAGAACATAAACCCTAATGATATTCTTTCCTTAACGGTGCTGAAAGCGGATGAGGCTTCGGCTTACGGCAACAAGGGTATTCATGGAGTGATCGTAGTTATTACAAAAGCAGGTAGTATACCTCCTGTGCAGCCACGTAAAAACTTTAATGAGACTGCATTTTTCTTCCCGCAACTTTATGCAGATACTTCAGGGAGATACCGTTTCAGTTTTACTATGCCGGAAGCCTTAACACAATGGAAATGGATGAGTTTGGCTCATACAAAAGAGCTTTCATTT
>CANGOX010000104.1 GCA_947455605.1 Chitinophagaceae bacterium | reverse complement strand
TGCGGGTTCCTGTCAACCAACGGGAACCAGCTGCTTTGCACCTGAATCATCAGACGATGACCTTTTTTAAAAGTGTGCGCCACATCCGGTAAACTGTATTTTACCTGTGTAGGTTTATTAGGTACAAAGGGTTCGGGTTTCTCAAAACTATTGCGGTATTTGCCACGGAAAACTTCTCCGCGAACCAGCATCTGGTAACCACTCATATTGTAGTTGGTCTTCAGAGGAACGGCATAGGCAAAATCATCCGGAAACACATCGATCAGTTTTACCACAAAATCTGCATCTGTTGTTGAAAGGCTCACCATCAGATCAGCTACAACAGGCCCGCCCAATGTGAGATCTTCAGTAAGTACCGGGGTTTGAAATACCAGTACATCCGGTCTTCTGGCAGCAAAGCGCTGGTCGTCCAGCATATATTCCCGGGTTCTTTCCAGATGAACATCTTCTGTATAAGGAACCGGTTTTGCGGGATCACTGGTGTATTGTGTAAATCCTTTGTTCTGATTATTCTCAAAACTTAAGCCACCGTTATTCTGAAGATATACCGGTTTTTGCTGCATATCTGCCAATGGCCATTGTGGTAATTGTTTCCACTCATTACTTCCGCTGAAAAAGATAGTGGCTTCCTTGATCTTATCGATAGATCCCTTTCCTTTCAGGTAATAGTCAAAGAAAGGCAGTTCAATATTCTGTCCAAACCAGTCGCTGGTATTACTGTCGAATTTAATATTCCCTAAATAGGAACCATCAAATCTTCCCCATTGTCCATGGTGCCATGGGCCCATCACCAGTTTGTTATTGTTCTTGGTTTTCGATTCAATGGCTTTGTAAAGATTCCATGCACCAAAACAATCTTCTGCATCAAATAAACCGCCCACCACCAATGTGGCAATATCAGGCGAGATGTTCTGAACATAATTGCGGTCGTTTCTCACTTTCCACCACTCATCCATATTGGGATGTTTCATCAGATCTTTCCAGAAAGCGATGCTATCACCCATGATCTTTGTTAACGCTTCTATATTGCCTTTACGTAAAAAGAATTCGTAACTATCCTGCACAGGAAAATCAAAATAAGAAGGTCCAACCGTAGTTGGTTTAGGGCGGGGTTTGCCGAAGCCGGAATAAAAACCAAATGCATCCATCATCATAAAAGCACCGTTGTGATGGAAATCATCTCCCACAAACCAATCGGTAACCGGTGCCTGCGGACTCACTGCTTTTAGGGCGGGGTGATTACTCAATGCGGCCATGGTTGTATAGAAACCGGGATAAGATGTACCGAATACGCCTACTTTGTTATTGTTGTTCTCAGTATTCTTAACAATCCAGTCGATCGTATCGTATGTGTCACTGGCTTCATCAATATCGGTACTGGATTTTTTATTGGGGTTATACGGACGGATATCCACGAAATCACCTTCACTCATCCAGCGCCCACGTACATCCTGCTGCACGTAGATATAATTCCCTTTCAGAAAATATTTTCGCGGGCTGTTCCACATGGTAGCGAATTTCCCTTCACCATAAGGTGCACAGGAATAGGGGGTACGTACCAGCATCACAGGATGTTTTTCGGACTTGTCTTTTGGTGCATAAACCACCGTAAAAAGTTTCACACCATCCCGCATGGGGATATAGACCTCTTTTTTGGAGTAATTATTCACGATCCAGGTTGAATCCGGATTTTGGGCAACGGCTGTAAACGGTAGAATTAAGAGAATACTCTTGAGTAAGTTTTTCATGGGGCATCTTTAGCGCCCTCAAAATAAAAAAGATTCCTCTTAGCGGAGGAATCTTTTTTGCAGGTTTTCGGCATCTTATCTACACTACCTTGGTGAGTTTGATAATATTGGTTGGTAAATGCTGGTCAACCGGTGTACTTCCCGTATTCACCACAACATCTCCCGGGTTCAAAAATCCTCTTGCGCGGAGGATATCGATCTGGTCGTGAATGATATCATCCAGACTTTCTTCTTCATCATAATAAAAGGCACGTACACCCCAGCTTAAACTCAATTGGTTTACCAGCGTTCTTTCTTTGGTAAAAATGTACAGCGGCGCCTGTGGCCGGTAACTGCTCAGCATAAATGCCGTGTAACCGCTTTGTGTCATACCGATCAATGCTTTAGCATCCACATCGGTTGATATTTTACAGGCGTTATAGCAGATCGCATCACTGTGGAAAGAGGGAGAGTGGGGTTGGGGTTTCAGGTCTTCTTCACGGTTATAGCGGTATTCTTTCTTCTCTACTTCGGCAATGATCTTGCGCATGGTCTGAACCACCAATGTAGGATGATTACCGGCAGCGGTTTCGCCACTCAGCATTACTGCATCAGCGCCTTCCAATACTGCATTCGCAACATCGGTGATCTCACTACGGTTCGGTTTCACACGATCGATCATGCTTTCCATCATTTGTGTGGCCACAATCACAGGCTTGGCACGGTGGATACATTTACGGATCAGTTCTTTCTGGATCAAAGGGATCTGTTCAACCGGTAATTCAACACCCAGATCACCACGCGCTACCATGATACCATCACTTTCGAGAATAATATCGCGGATATTTACCAGTGCTTCCGGTTTTTCAATCTTGGCAATGATCTTGGTCTTACTTTTCTTTTCAGTCAGTTTACTTCTCAGGATCACAATATCTTTTACACTTCTTACAAAACTCAGGGCTACCCAGTCACATTCCTGTTCAATAATGAATGCAAGGTCTATCAGGTCTTTTTCCGTAAGCGCAGGAAGGGATATTTTGGTATCGGGCAGGTTCAGACCTTTTTTAGAAGAAAGTATACCTCCTAAGGTCACCATAACTTTTACATCTCCATTCTTTTCAATACCGGTAACTTTTACTTCGATCTTGCCATCATCGATCATGATGATATTGCCCATCACTACATCACCGGCCAGGTTAGGATAAGATACATAGATCTTTTCCAGTGTACCGATGCATTTTTCATTGGTAAAAGTCAATGTATCACCGGCTTTCACTTCAATACCATTGTTCTCGATCTCACCTACACGGAGTTTTGGCCCCTGCAGATCGGCAAGAATGGCAATATTGTAGGGTTCTGTTTTATTGATGTTACGGATATGCTCGATGATATTGAGTTTATCTTCATGACTGCCATGAGAAAAGTTAAGGCGAAACACGTTTACGCCGGCTTTCACCAACTCAAGCAGTTTCTCATAGGTATCACAGGCCGGGCCAACCGTAGCAACGATCTTGGTTTTGTGATTTACATGAGCAAGGCCTGCTTCTCTATCCATTTCCTTGTGCAGGTATTTATCAAGATTTTTTGACATTTGGGGTTGGTTAATGATCGTTAGTAATAAATAGGGTTAATCTTACCGGGCAAGGATCTTTACGATCTTGAACCAGTCGTCTGAAATTTTCTGTTTGGCTTTTACCGCATTATCCAATGGGGTATAATGCATTTTATTGTTAACAATACCTACCATCACATTGCTCCTGCCATTGATCAGGCATTCTACGGCGTGATAGCCCATGCGGCTGGCGATCAGCCTGTCTAAGCAGGAGGGAGAGCCCCCGCGTTGAATATGCCCCAATATACAAACCCGAACATCTGCATGAGGTAACCGGTTTTTGATGATAGTAGCAATTTCGTTTCCACCACCAAACTCATCTCCTTCGGCCACTACGATCAGATTCACCAGTTTTTTCCTTTTCTCTTTTTCAGTTAAGGAAGATACCAGTTCTTCTATATCGGTTTTGGTTTCAGGGATCAGGATGTTTTCGGCACCAGTGGCAATTCCGCTGTGAAGGGCAATATAACCAGCATCACGGCCCATCACTTCCACAATAAAGAGGCGGTCATGTGCATCGGCCGTATCACGGATCTTATCAATGGCTTCCACAGCAGTATTCACCGCAGTATCGAACCCGATGGTAAAATCACTTCCGGCAATATCTTTATCAATGGTACCGGGCAAACCGATACAGGGAATATCAAATTCGTTACTGAATTTCTGGGCTCCGCGGAAACTACCGTCACCACCAATGATCACCAGGGAATCGATACCTCTTTTCCTAAGATTTTCATAGGCTTTCTTTCGGCCTTCGTGTTCAAAGAATTCTTTGCTTCGTGCAGTTTTCAGGATGGTTCCGCCTCTTTGAATGATGTTGGCCACCGAACGTGAGTCCATCTGGAAGATATCATCATCTATCATGCCACTATAACCGCGCATGATACCGTACATTTCTAAATCGTGATAAAGGCCGGTTCTAACCACGGCCCTGACTGCGGCATTCATACCAGGGGCATCTCCACCGGAAGTAAGTACACCGATCTTTGTTACTTTTTTTGCAGGCATTGTAATTAAGCTATTCTTCTTTGGTGCAATGATATGGTTACGACAATCCTGATCGTAAAGCAATGTGTATCAACTACACGGAGTTTCAAAAATAAGCATTTGAAAGTAAATGCCAAGTTCTGATACATGCATTATCTTTTTTACACAACTGTATTGAAATGATACCTGTAAAATAAAATCCGGTTCGTTTTAGGCAGGAATTCTCTGTTTTCTTCGGAATTGTAATGTTTTCAATGAAAATGATCACTTTAAACGAAGGTTTTTCTGTACTATAAAAATCTGAAATCCTTCTATTAACACTAACTAATGTTAGTATTGGGTGAAAAATATTTTTATACACATCGCTTTTCGTTCATCCATTTCTACCGGTATGATTATTTCAATGGAAGAAATATTTCTGCCATCATACATCTGGCACTTCCTCCACCATTTGTTTCAATGGTTGTGATATCTGCATGAATGATGGGATTAAAGGATTCGATCTTTTTTAATTGCTTTTCATTCAGGCTGCGATAAGCTTGTGATGACATTACTACAAATACCTGTGCATCAGCATTATTTACCTGCAGCATATTACCGGCAAAGCAATTCATCTGTTTATAACTGATATCAATGATCTGTTTACCGGTTTGCAGTATGGAATTGCTGACCTTTGCTTTCTCCACATTGTCTTTGATGCTTTCGAGACAGATCACTACATAGTTATCTGCCACACACATCATCACATTAGTGTGGTAAATAGCCTGATCATCGGCATCTACAGATGAGAAAGAAATAGGTGTATACCCTGTCTGCTCACAAAACTGTTCAAGGATATGTATATTGGTGCGAGGGGAAAGACAAGCATAAGCGATCTTATGGTCTCTGTCAAGCACCATACTGCCTGTTCCTTCGAGAAACAGGTTTTGTTTTTCGTATGCTGTAAGGTCGATGGTTCTTGTGACTTTGAACTTTTCATGAATAGCATCCAGCACCGTTTGCTTTCTTTCCAGTCTGCGGTTTTCGGCAAACATAGGGTAGAGGATCAGGGTTCCGTTTTCATGAAAGGAGATCCAGTTATTGGGGAATACTGAATCCGGGGTATGGGGTTCTGGACTGTCCTCTATCACCATTACATCAATGCCGAACTTTTCCAGCGTTTCAATAAAGTCTTCAAACTCCCCTAAAGCTTTTTCCTGAACAGCAGAATCGGAAGATCTCACCTGAAAAAGATTATTCACAGCTGTCTCTTTATTAAAATCAAACTTTACCGGTTTGATCATCAATATCTGTGATGTATGCTGCATTTTTGAGTTTTAGAGTATTGGCAATTAGTATATAACTGATTAATGACTGATTTTCTCTCTCCAGAGTGGCATACTCATACAATGGAATCCACCTCTTGCCCTTGATAATTCAGCGGAAGGCATGAGTATCAAAGTGTCTTTCAAGGTTTCTACTTGCACGGTTCCCGACTCCAGTTGTTCCAATAATTCTTTCACATGAACGATTGCGAAACCGGCATTTTTGAAGGCTTCCGAGGTTTTATCGTTACGGTCATATCCCAGAACAACCCCTTCTTTTAAGGCCAGCAGGTTGCACGAATCTGTCCATTGCTCACGGGCATTATATGGAAACTCATTATTGCCCGAGAAAAGAAACCGGATATCTCCTTTACAACCCAGATCGTTTCTGCTGATATCAACCAGAAGGTCTTCCAGGCTTTCAAAGTTTATCGGGTTATCCGGTGCATTTTTGTGGAACTGTAAGATCCTGATCTTTTCTTCTTTCTTGATCTCAAGGATCCTTTCAATGGCATTTTCGTCTTCATGTTTCACCGCTTTACGAGAAAAATTGCCCAGCATTACCCATACATCTCTTTTTACCTGCGTAAAAACGGTATCGATATGCATGTAATCCCGTTTCTTGGGTATGCGGATAATGGTCACTTTATCCATCAAGCCCTTTTCAAACATCACGTTGGTAATCCGCACTGCTGCTTCGGAAGAAGTTCTTTCGCTTACACCCACGAGCAAATGATTTTCACTCACCACCATAATATCACCGCCTTCAAGTGTGATCTTCCTGTCATCTTCTTCCTTAGGCATCAAAAAACTATGATGCGAATCTGCGAGTTCAATAATGTTATCCTTATAACCTTTAAATAATGGGTGATGGAAGAAAATATACTTAGCCAGGAGGGCTTCTCTGGTACGAGCTTTCTTCGCGGGTTTATTGAGCAATACATGGTCCTTGATGGTGATGCCGATATCCCTGGTGAAAATAAAGTTGGGAATAGGCGCAAATAATAATTGTGAATCGTTTGCCGTGCCTGAGATAAAGGTCTTGGCCAATTGTACCGGTGTGTAACCTTGTAATTCATTCTGTGTTTCATAGGTACATCCCTCAATGGCACAAACAGAAGCCACCAGTCTGGAAAGCAGGTCCTGATCTTCCAGCACTTCGGCCAGCAACCATTGCAGTTCCACCACTTTATCGGAGCGAAAGAATTCTGGTTTATCAGGCTTATAAAAATTACGATTGGCTTCTTTGGCATCAATTGCGGCCAGTTTCCCCTTTATTTTGGATGGATCCAGAAAATAAAGCAGGATCTTGGTGTAATAATCGTATTCGTTTCTTCGGATGGTTTCAAGGTGTACAATGTCTTCAAATAACCAGTCCTGCGCTTTGGAAGGAACCACTTTGCCCAAACCGCTGTCCGGACTATGCACCAATAAACGTTTAAGCGTCCCTATTTCAGAGCCCACAGATAATTTAGTATCCATACAATGGAATTGAATGATCGTTAAGAAAAAATGAATTCAATGATAAGCGTAACAGGGCCTAAAGTCAATGATCGGGCATTGAATTGAGCCCACGATACATCCAGGCAAAATGTGCGGTAAGAAAGGATATGGTGGAACAATGGTTCATAGTTCTGCTACCAAATTACAATTTTCTTTTTAATGGGTCATTACCCTGTAGTGTACCAATACTGGAAAGGATCTTAAACCGAACAAACATATCCTCACTATACCAGTCTTCTTTTCGGGTTTTGCGGATCACTTCTGCATGCTCCTGCATCTGGTAGGCAAACTGTTTCATATGTGCCTTGCTTTCCCAGATACTGAAAGTAGCCTGTTTTATCCAGGGAACTTCCCCGATACCGAGAGATGTGATAAAACCCGCTGCACCAGTCATTTGATGAGCAACCCCGGCAACATTTTTCCAGAAACTACCCAGTTTATTCAACCTGATCGTTGCCCTGGTAAGGATACCGATCATTCCCTCATATTCAGTTTGCTTGGGAAGAGAACCAAAGCATTCTTTTCCATCCCATAAACCATGGCCTTCGATGGGTTCGAGTACCAGGGTCCATACTTCGCAACCGAAGAATTGCCACCAGCGATGAAGAAAGTTTGGGGTTTGGAGTTTGGAGTTTGGGGTTGTTGGATGGTTATTTGAACCCCAAACTCCAAACTCCAAACTCCAAACCTGCAACACCGCCCATTGCCGCCAATCAGGGGTTTTATCAAAAGTTCCGTTCTTTCCGCAGCCCATCAGTTTCCAGAAGCTGATATCCTTATTCATTGAAAGCGGTAATCGAAAAACAGCCATGGATAAAAATCCTGCCCAACCCATCCATCTGGGGTAACGTACGGTAGTGAGCGTGCAGATCATATTCGAAAATAATGTGTTTATTTCTATAGCTGATAAAAGAGGTTGGCTGTCAAACAGATTCTGTCTAATTTGCTGACATGAATCTGCTTGTTACCAACATTCATCACTTAGTAAATGTTCGTACAGAGAGTAAATTGCTCTTTGGAAAAGAACTGGCAGAGCTACCTGTGATCGAAAACGCTTTTTTAAGGATTCAGGATGGATTGATCAAAGAGTGGGGGGAGATGTCGTCTGTGGGTACCCATGGGTCGTTGGCTGAAGAAATGATTGATGCAAAAGGAGCCAGCGTATTACCCACCTGGTGCGATAGCCATACACACCTGGTATTTGCTGCCAGCAGAGAGGATGAGTTTGTTGATAAGATCAAAGGCTTAAGTTATGCCGAGATAGCTGCCAAAGGTGGGGGTATCCTCAATTCTGCAAAGAAATTACAGAAAGCTTCTGAAGACGAATTATTCGATCAGGCATGGAAAAGATTAACGGAACTGATGCATTTAGGAACCGGTGCTATTGAGATCAAAAGTGGCTATGGCTTAACGGTGGATGCAGAATTGAAAATGTTGCGGGTGATCAAACGTTTAAAGGAAAGATCATCAATTCCGGTGAAGGCCACTTTTCTTGGGGCACATACCTATCCGCTGGAATTTAAAGAATACCATCAGGGCTATATTGATCAGATCATACACGATATGCTACCCCGTATTGCCGGAGAAAAACTGGCGGATTATATTGATGTGTTTTGCGAAGAAGGTTTTTTCAGTCCGGAAGAAACAGAAACCATTTGCCGTGCCGGAATGCAATACGGACTCAAAGCCAAGATCCATGCTAATCAATTAAACCTTTCCGGTGGAACTGAAACCGGTGTAAAACTGGGTGCACTATCAGTTGACCATCTAGAAACCATGGATACCTCGGCAATTGAGGCCCTGGCCGGCTCTAAAACTATTGGTACGTTATTACCTACTGCAGCTTTTTTTCTTCGTATGCCTTTTCAACCCGCAAGAACTTTATTGGATAAGGGTTGTGCCATAGCGCTGGCTTCTGATTATAATCCGGGATCCAGTCCCAGTGGTAACATGAACCTTGTGGTTTCCATGAGTTGTACCGGCATGAAACTATTACCAGAAGAAGCGATCAACGCTGCAACCCTCAATGGTGCATATGCCATGGAATTAGGAGAGGAGCTGGGAAGTATTACCCCGGGAAAGAAGGCCAATCTCATCTTCACCAAACCTCTACCATCCATTGCCTATCTGCCTTATGCTTTTGGCACTAACCTGATAGAAAAAGTGATGATCAATGGTGATTTTATTTGAGTATATTTATGGAACAGCGGGTTGATTGCCCCCAGTGTAAGGATCTGTTTTATTTCAGTTAAAATCCGGCCATATGAACCATTTCAGGTATTACAATAAGAAAGACGTTCTCTCCCAAACACGTATCCGCCGGTTTGAGACCAAACTTGGCGAAAGGATACAGGTCTTAGCAGATCCCAATGCACTTGAACAATCTTTGCAACAATCCAATGCCGGTTTTGTGTTATTGGGAATTCCAGAAGATATCGGGGTAAAAGCCAATATGGGCATTGGGGGAGCAGATTCTGCCTGGCTTTCTTTTTTACAGGCTTTTCTGAATACGCAGAGTAATGATTTTTTAGAAGGAAGTAATATTCTGTTGCTAGGCCATTTTGATTTTTCTGATATTGAGCAGCTGATCGAAAAGAATGCACATGATTTTGATGAACGTTTAGCAGCTTACCGCCATGCAGTGAATACCATTGATGATGAAGTGGAACAACTGATCCATATCATCACACAGAATAAAAAGATCCCGATTGTGATCGGGGGCGGACATAACAATTCTTACCCCTGCATCAAAGGTGCTGCCAAAGGTTTTTATAAGGCGGGTATTTTGCCGATAGCTCAGATCAATGCCATCAACCTCGATGCTCATGCCGATTTCAGACCGATGGAGGGCAGGCATAGTGGCAATGGTTTCAGCTATGCAGAAGCAGATGGTTACCTCGAGAAATATTGTGTAGTGGGACTCCATGAAAACTATCTGCCGCAAAATGTGTGGATGGATATGGTAAACAATCCTTTCATTGACTGCATTACCCACGAAGATATTTTTGTACATGAAAAACGAACCTTCTTACAGGCTGTAGGTCATGCTACTTCATTTACAGAAGATACTCTTTGTGGTATTGAACTGGATCTGGATGTGGTAGAGAATACTTTGAGCAGTGCGTCCAGCCCTGTAGGTATCACCTCTAATCAGGCAAGGCAATATGTTAGTTTTGCAGCTTCCGACAGTAAAGCAGCTTATCTGCACATCAGTGAAGGTGCCGTAAAATTATCGGATGGAAGAACAAATAACAGTACGGGAAAATTGATCAGTTATCTGGTGAGTGATTTTGTGAAAGCAGTGATGATAAGTTAACTCATTTCAATATTTCTTTGCTAAAACAAAAAAACAAACCCCTTTCTTCATTGTAGAAAGGGGTTTGTTTCTTTTCCCGTAATAGCCCTGCAAAGAAGGGCAGGAGTGTTTAAGATTTAGATTCCAGTTCCATCACTTTCTCGAAGACCTGTTCATATTCTTTATCCAAAGCCTCACGGTTGGTCTTCGCTTTTTTATAGTCGGCTTCGATGGTCACAAATTTGTTCCTGTCGGAATAATTTGTAGGATCACCCAAGGCATCTGCCAGTCTTTGCTCATCTTCCTTGGCCTTGCTGATCTGAGTTTCCAGGTTACTTAATCTGCGTTGTTCTTTTTGTAATTCTTTCTGGAGTTCTTTATTGATGATGGTATTATTCTGCGGCTGTGGCTTGGGGGCAGGTGTTTCTGCTTTTACCACAGGCTGTGCGGCAGCTTCGGCCTTTGCTTCAACAAAACCCAGTTTCTGTTTTTCAGCAGCGATCTTGGCCATACGTTCATTCCATTCGGTATATTCCTTATAAGTGCCTTTGAATTCTTTGATCTGGTGATCTACGATCTCCCAGATCTTATTGGCTGTTTTGGAAATGAAATAACGGTCGTGACTCACCAGGATCGTACTTCCTTCATATTTATTCAGGGCTTCTGCCAGTAATTCTACCGAATGCATATCCAGGTGGTTGGTAGGCTCATCCAATATCAGGAAATTGGCTTTACTCACAATGGTCTTAGCCAAAGCTACCCTTGCTTTTTCACCACCACTTAATACTTTGATCTTTTTATCTATATCATCACCACTAAACAGGAAGGAACCTAATAAAGCACGCAATTCCACATCTGTTTTTTTACTTCCGGCAGATTGTAATTCTTCCAATAAAGTGTTGCCCAATGACAAAGCTTCCAATTGGTGTTGGGCATAGAAACTTTCTTCTACGTTATGTCCCCAAACTCTTTCTCCGCCAGTAAACGGCTCTGTACCGGCAATCATGCGCAATACGGTAGATTTACCTTTACCATTTGCACCGATCAATGCGATCTTATCACCACGTTCGATCTCAGCAACTGCATTTTCTACAATTTTCAAATTACCAAAGTTCTTACTGGCTTCTTTCAAGGTTACCAGAACCTTACCCGGCACTTTTTCCAGTTGGAAATTGATACGCAGATCAGGTCGTTCCAGTTTTACATCTTCAATTTTATCGATCTTATCAAGCCTTTTCTGTACACTCTGTGCCTGCGCCGCTTTACTGGCTTTGGCTTTAAATCGTTCAATGAATCTTTCCTGTTGGCGTATATAATCCTGCTGGTTCTCAAAAGCTTTTTGCTGCATATCAATTCTCACCAGCTTTTCCTGCTCATAATATTCATAATCGCCTGAATAGATATGGATCTGTTGCTGATACACTTCCACGATCTTATTTACCATCCGGTTTAAAAAGAATTTATCGTGGCTCACGATTACCACACTGCCTTTATAGTGCAGCAGGTATTTTTCCAGCCATTCGATAGACGGGAGGTCAAGGTGGTTGGTCGGTTCATCCATCAACAATACATCGGGCTGTTGCAGGATCATTTTAGCCAACAGCACCCGCATCCTCCAACCTCCGCTGAATTCTTTATATGGCCTTTCCAGGTCTTCATTGCTGAAACCGAGACCGTGTAATACTTCTTCCGCTTTATGGTGAATATTATAGCCATCCAACACATCCAGTTCATGCAGTGCATCGGTGTATTTGATCAGCAGTTCCTCATTCTCAGAATCTTTCTCCAGATCATGGCCCAATTGCTCTATTTCCTTTTCCAGCTGGCGGATCCTTTCAAAAGCACCCAATGCCACTTCTGTGATATTGTCATTGGTGTCGAAGCTCAGAAGGTCCTGATGCAGGTAGCCAATGGTGGTTTCCTTACTCTTTTCCACACTTCCTCTGGAGGGCGTGTATTCTCCCACCAAAACCTTTAGCAGCGTGGATTTGCCGGTTCCGTTATAACCCACTAAACCTACCCGGTCGCCGGGTTGAATATGCCAGGTTGCATCTTCCACAATCACCCTTGCACCAAATTCAAATGTTACATTTTGTAATCCTAAAAGCATCTCGGTTCTTCAGTTTAAGTCGGCAAAGGTAAATGCAAACTGCTCCCAATTCAATTTGCTTTAATTTTATGGCTAAATTTTTTCTATGCGCAGACTTTCGGTCTATCTGGTTTTCGTGGTTTTTTGTGCCTGTGGCACCGCAGACGAGATGGCAAAGCCGGGCAAAAATCCATCTGCTTTATTGGCCATGGGCGCAGATTCTGATGCATTTAACCGTTCCTTTAGCCAATTACTGACAGATTATTTCGCTTTAAAAGAGGATTTTATAGCCGAAAAAGATAGCCTACCCCTCAATAATACCGCCCGAGCCATGGTGGTTTCGGCAGATAGTTTGGCTTTGGGTGAGCTGAAAGCCGATTCGAGCCTAATCGAAACAGCAAAAACCTATACGCTGGGTATCAGTGCCGAACTAAAAGGGTTGACAGGCGAGAGCACCCTGGATGGTAAACGCAAGTCATTTCAAATACTGAGTGAGCAATTGTTTGATCTGACACGGACCGTAAAATACAAGGGTGCTGTTATTTACCATATGTATTGTGCAGAAGCTTTTAGTGATCAGGGGGCAAACTGGTTGAGTAACAACAGAGAGATCAGGAATCCATATATACCTAAGAAACAGCTCAATTGCGGTACAGTGCTGGATTCCATCGATTTCAGACAGAAAAAATAAATAACCTATTTATATCCTTTGCCAACTTTGCGGAAGGTTTTTTGTTTCCATATCATGATGAAGAAATTACTGCTGATCAGTTTGTTATTTGTGTTGGTTGAATCGCTTCATGCTCAGGATAAATTT
>CANGOX010000103.1 GCA_947455605.1 Chitinophagaceae bacterium | reverse complement strand
CTGGAAAACCTGAATACACTGAACCCAAACAGCGGGTTCTCTTTCAACAAACTCAATTTTGTAACAAATGATAATCCTTCTACGGGATTATGGACACGTTTGGGGATCTGGTGGAATTTTGTGAATTAAGGAGCCCTCTGTGTAACTCCTAACCTCTGTGGCCTATGTGTTGGAAAAAACACCTTGCAACAGCTATCTATTATTTTTAACACAAAGACACGGAGTAACAGAAGATCACAGAGATGTAGGGTGTTGTTGATCTGGTAAGATCGATACTTAATGAATTATGATTTTTTATGTTTGCCCCAATCAATGCGTCTTCCCAGGATCATTTTAAATACCAATCCATCTGTGGCATCAGTTAATCCAAAGCCAGGTCCGAAATTGATTTCCCATTTAGGGTTCACATAAAGATCTGCAACAAAAAATACAGCCTGGTTCTGTTCGGGTAGTTTGTCGAAATTATTCAATGGCCCCAGATCACCATAGTACTCAGCTCCTAAACTCATCTTAGAAGATACTGCATACGAAGTTTTAAAATTGGGAGCAAAAGCAGGAGCAGATGGTTTCTCAACACCCTGGAAAGTAAAACCCAAGGTTGGGTTTAAGCAGAGATATAATTTTCCGATCGTTTTATCAATAATGGGTCTCAATTCCATGCTAAAAGTTTCTGCGGCATAGTCTTTACTCTGAAATCCTATCTCAGCTGAAAGACTGAGCCCTACGGGAAGTTTCCATTTTTCAGGTGCGGCAATTCTCGGACGTAAATGGGTGCCGATCACTTTCCAACCGTGTTGTGGGGTGTAATTGGTAAATAGGTAAAATCCCAGTTCAAAATTATCTGTGATACCATGCGTGATCTCTAAAGTTTCATGGATGGAATGCCAGGAAGGAAGTACGCCTTTTACAATATCCTTTCCCCCTTTGGCCGTATAGTTACTATGGATCTCAAACATGGTTTGTCCTTTATCCATGGTCTCTGCACCATATACCTGTATCTCATAATTTTCCTGAGAGAACAGTGCCACAGGAATGAAAAAACAGAAAAGTAAGAATACGCGCATCGGTCAGTTGGTTTATTAACCTAAATTAACAGAATCGATGATACAACATTAAAATTTAATGGATAAACAGGTGAATGTTGTGTATGGCTCGGTTAGACTAGTGTTTTAAGGATCTTTTCTTGATCATTCCGCCCTTGGTATCCTTTACGCTATTCATTACCACAAAGGCATTGGGGTCGATCTTCATGATCTCTGTATTGAGCTTGTTCAGCTCAAGACGGGTGATCACGGTGTATACAATATCTATATCACTGCGTTCACCATGACTGCCAAAACCTCTTTTGCCTTTATACACGGTTAAGCCTCTTCCCAGCGTGTCTTTGATCATATTTCTAATCTCTTCACTGTGGGTAGATATGATGGTGACACCCGTATATTCATCAATACCTTCGATCACAAAATCAAGTGCTTTGGAAGCTACTAGATAAGTGATCATTGAGTATAGGGCGGTTTCTACAGATAGGAGATAAGCCGCAGCGGAAAATACAAGCACATTAAGTACAATGATGATATCACCAATAGTGGTGCCCAGTTTGCGGCTCAGGAATATAGCCAGTACTTCTGTTCCGTCAATTACGGCGCCACCTCTTACAGATAGGCCGATCCCTGTTCCCAGAAAGAAACCGCCAAAAACAGATACAAGCAATTTATCGTGGGTTACTTCCGGAAAATGAACCGATGCCACAACCAAAGCCAGTCCGGTAATGGCAATGGCTGTTTTAATGGCAAATACGGATCCGATCACTTTATACCCTAAATAAATAAAAGGGATATTGATCAGTATCAATAAATAATACAGGGGAATATTGGCAAGCTCTGAGATCAACAGCGAAATACCGGTTGCGCCGCCATCAATAAAACTATTGGGCAGCAAAAAACTTTCGAGCCCAAAAGCAGCAGAGGCAATACCCAATGCCATTAAAAAACTATCCCTTACATTACTCAGCACACTCAATCTTGCCACACGGAATTCCTTAGCCAGTTGATATCGGGTATAGGCTTTCTCTATCTCTCCGGTTTTTTTTCTGCGGAGCTGAATGATGTAACGGATCAGTATGTTCAGGAATCTATTCATGTTACCGCCTGCAGTGTTAATTGCGTTTATTCTTCAAAATAAGCAAGGCTTCCACCCACCCATTCTTTGTCTTTATTATATCGCACACCAATCATTTTTCCCTTGCTTAATCTGGCGAGGTTATTGGTAGCAACAGGTCTTGCTGCTCCTTTTTTCCAGAAATAAAAGATGCGGATCTCTGCTTTGGCAGGAATATCGGGTGTGCTGATCACATCCGCATATTTTACTTTACGTTGGAGGATCCAGTTTTCCTGATCGGTTACTTTTTCTATATCTTCTTTTGTAACATCGATCACCACACCCTGTCCGGCAAATGAGAACAAAGGTTTTAAAACATAGTTTTCCAGATCGTCTGGTAAAGTGGTGATCTCATTCAGAAATCTTGTTTTGGGTACGTATGGATGATCAATAAAGGGTAAAGTGAATTTGCTGATGCGATAGAACCAGTTAGGGTGTGGCGCCCAGGCTACATCCAGATCGGCCAATAAAATTTTTCCTTTTTCCTGTATGGCTGCCGATTGTTGTTGCAGATCATCAAAAATGATGCGGTTATAAATTCTTTTGATCTCGATCTTTCTCCCGTCTTTCTCATAAAAGAGTTTTCTTCCTTCCTGTATCAGTTCCGTTAAACATACGATAGGTATGCCTATATAATCGGAGGTGCAATAAAAATCGATCTTTGTTTTCTGTTGGTGCGGTAAGATCTCCAGCAGGATCACATTCTCTGCGGGTAGACCATCGGTTATAATTTCTTGTAAGAATTGAATATAAGTTTCTCTGTTAAATCCATTCAGGTAAGTTGCATAATGATCCGGGATATGAAAATGCCTGCGGGTTACTTCATCATGCCAGATCTGGTAACCAAACAGGGTAGGGAAGCCCTGCATTTCTATCAGCTGCGGTTCCAGCTCACCGGATGCATTTTCGCAGATCCCAAAATCAAAGGCAATAAAATCGGTATGCTCATTTTCATTGGGCACCCTTACATTTTCCGGAATAGCCTGTGAGCTCAAGGTTTTAAAATTATAACTCGTGATCACATCTACAATACTTTCGCAGGCAGAGAGCACTTTGTTTTTAAATGCTTTATCTATAAATATGGGTGTTTCAGCAATCCTGAATTCGATGGCACCGGGGTGCTTGCTATTGAGATCGGCCAAATATGCATGATAGGCTTCTTCGGTAAATGCCTCATTATATTGTTTTCTGATTGCGGGAACCATATCTGCTCGTTTTTTTCTTCCTCAAAATAAAAAATCCTTGCCAATCATCGGCAAGGATCCTTAAGTTAATCATTTATTATTACATGGTTATGACCAATCCGGTTTATCTGGCTTCCACCCACTCTTCCATAGCAAGGTTTAAAAAATTTGGCAGCACATGTTGATAGGTCCACATGATCTTTTCCGGATCCTGTAATTGCTCCACCATGCTTTTCCATTTGGCTTCGCCGTGGTTTTCAATAACGGTTTGCTTTTTATCTTCGCGCTGCAGGTACATACTCATACCCGCCGCATCTGCCTCGGGATGAAATTGTGTGCCTAAAAAATAATCATTAAAGCGAACCGACATCACCGCCCTTTCAAAAGGTACATGCGGTCTGTTTTTTTCAATGGCCAATAATCTGCCGCCCATTTCGCGTAAACGGTTATGGTTGGGCTCTATCACCTGGTAATCCCGACTGTCTACACTGTAAAAAGGGTCTTTCAAACCTTCAAAAATGGGTTCGTTCCTGCCATCTTCCAGCATATGGATAGGGAATACCCCAAAGGCTGTTGATTTTCTTTTACAAACCGTACCTATTCCATAATAACGGCAGGCCAGTTGAAAACTATGACAGATAAAGAACACATGTTTTTTAGGAAAACCATCCACACGGTTATTCCAATCCTCAATATTCCGCAGCCATCCAAAATATTGATTCTCCCATTCGCTGTTCTCACTTTCCAATGGAGAGCCCGGGCCACCGCTGGAGATATAGATATCATAAGAAGTATCGGGTACAGAAAGGTTCAAACGAACATCAAATTCATCCAATACAAAACCGATCCGGTTAGCCTCGCTCCACTGCGCCAATATATCGCGTATACAACGCATACCCTGGTTGGCCTGACCTTCATAAAGGTCTAGCAGGGCTATGCGGATATTTTTAGTTTCTGAAAAGGGCATAAAGCGCGAAAGTAATAAAAAAAAGTTTGGAGTCTGGAGTTAGAAGTCTGAAGCAGGATTTGGTATAATAACTCCAGACTTCTAACTCCAGACTATCTATCATAGGTAGCTTAGATTGGTTTTCGGAGACAACGTCAACAACGTCTCATACATCAACTTGATCGTCTCTTCTATATCCGTTTTATGAAGCATTTCCACCGTGGTATGCATATAGCGTAATGGGATAGAGATCAGTACAGACGGACAACCATCATTGGCATAGGCAAAACTATCGGTATCTGTACCTGTGCTGCGGCTGAGGGAATGGAACTGAACAGGGATCTTTTTCTTTTCAGCCACTTCTTCTACCAGTCTTAATAATTTATTATGAATAGCCGGTGCATACGAAAGCGTAGGCCCTTTGCCGCACTGGATATCTCCTTCAATCGCTTTATTGATCATGGGTGTACTGGTGTCATGCGTAACATCGGTAATGATGGCAATATCGGGTTTGATCCGGCGGGCGATCATTTCTGCACCACGCAGTCCGATCTCTTCCTGCACCGCATTCACCACATACAAACCGAAAGGCAGTTTTTTATTGTTCTGTTTCAATAAACGGGCTACTTCAGCGATCATATAACCACCTACACGGTTGTCAAAAGCGCGGCCGATAAAATAATCGTACGAGAGTTCATCAAAGCCTTCCTGATAAGTAACTACCGAGCCAATGCGAACACCCAAAGCTTCCACTTCTTTTTTGGAACGGGCTCCGCAATCCAGTGTTAGGCTTTCCACTTTAGGAGATGGTTCTTTCTGCTCATTATTGCTCATTCTGGTATGAATGGCAGGCCATCCAAACACTGCTTTTACCGGACCCTTCCGGCCATGGATCCATACACGCATAGAGGGGGCGATCTGGTGATCAACACCGCCATTACGTTTTAAATAGATCAATCCCTGGTCGTTGATATAATTCACAAACCAGCTGATCTCATCGGCATGCGCCTCGATCACTACTTTAAAAGGAGCTGTGGGATTGATCACACCTACGGCTGTTCCATAAGGATCTGTAAATACCGTATCTACATAAGGTTTTACATACTCGATCCATAATTTTTGTCCGCCCGATTCAAACCCAACCGGAGAGGGTGTATTGATATAATTCTTTAAAAAGGCAAGGGAAGTATCGGTTAAGATAGATTTTGCTTTGGGTGCTGTTTTTTTTGCTTTTGCCATGGTCTTTTATTTTATAAGTATCATCCCGAGAATCCCGCAGATCGCTTTGATCAGCATTAATCCGTCAATGATTGCAAGATAATAGAGAATGCTTTTACGACGGTGCATTGAGTAGGCTACAATTATCAACAATATAAAAGGGAGAGTGTTAATGAGTATCCTGAACAAGGGGAATTGACGATACGTGGCAAAGATGAGAAAAGTGCCCAACCCGATCACGCTTAAGGGGATCAATATCGAAAATATGGTCCTTCGCAGCCCTATCTGCACCACAAAGGTCTTAAGCCTTCTGTTATGGTCCGAAGCATAATCTTTGATATCAAACATGATACAAAGCATAGAAATGAACATGAAATTCTTGATAAAGAGCAGGATATTCAGAAATTCTGCGAAATAATGAACGTCCAGTTCAATACTGCTGAATAACACGGGGTACACCGTTACCGATCCCGCCCATACAAACCCGATCACAAAGGGTTTGAGCCAGCCATTGTTGCGCAGGCTGTAATTGGCGCTTGAGGGACTGGCACTGCCATAATACAAAATGGCAGCAAGCGGAAATATACTTACCAGCAAAAAATGCAGCCAGTTGATATTTTGCAGATGCGGCAGATACCTATAGAGCCAATATGCAGCCGTGATCAGGAATATCGAAGTAAGCAGGATCTGCGAACTTTTAATGAAGGGTTTGTTTTGCGCATACCATACTGACCGTTTATTGGCAGGATTGGTGCCGGGTTCCGCAATATAGGCATGGGTATAGTAAAGAACCGTTCCACAAAATACCAATAGATAATAGGGAATGCTGTTCAGTGGCGAACGTTGCTGCAGGCTGGCTTCCATAGAAAGCCCGATGGCGCAGAATCCATAAAAATAGTTTCCGAAGAAGAGTAGCCGGGTTAACCCATTCAAGACGGATTATTTTAGCAGTACAATGTTTTCAGTGACAAGTGTGTCGCTAACGTTCTTTGCTTTGTCTTTGAGCCAGAATTTGAAATAAGCCGTATCATTCTTGGTGCCACAGCCCGACATGGTGCTGTAACCCGGAATATTGGCATTATAGGCATAGCCGATCTCTAAAATACCTTTCAGGCTGGAAGTAGGGGTAAAATCGGGCACTTTGTTCTTACTGATGAACTGGGCACCGGGGGTACCCGGACAGGTTCTGGATATTTTCTGTACCCATAAAGTATCCTGTATATCACCTTCTGCATCTGTGAACTGGATCTGAAAAAGAAGGAGGCTGCCCTGGCCCAGGGTTGTGCCGCTGATACTTTTGACAGAAAGTTGGGGTTTAGTGGTGTATGTACTTTTCTGACAGCCATAAAACATAGCCGGTATTGCCAATAGTATCAATATTTTTGTCTTCATTCGTTTCATTGTCTTTTCAAATTTAGTTAAAACATTACAATACATAGCTGTGGGCCTGATTGATGTTAACAATATTTTCTCTCTATCATACGACAGTGCCGCCTTTTCAGATGCCTGCCTCAAAACATTCCGTTTTCAATATGCGCATAATCCCGTTTACCGCAAATGGTGTGATCTTACGGGGGTAAGTGCTGATAGTGTAAAGACACCTGTAAACATACCCTCGTTGCCTGTCTCTTTCTTTAAGACGCATACCGTTGCCACCACTGACTTTGCGCCCGATACCGTGTTTGAAAGCAGCGGCACTTCGCAAACCATCAATTCGCGGCATCTGGTAAAAGATTCGGCTTTGTACAGGGAAAGTTTTATCCGGGCATTCGGGCTGTTTTACGGCAAGATCAGCGATTGGTGTATCGTAGGGTTACTGCCTTCTTACCTGGAAAGACAAAATTCCTCTCTGGTAGTAATGGTAGACGAGCTGATCCGGCTGAGTAATCACCCCAACAGCGGTTTTTACCTCTATGAACACGAAAAACTCTCCCAAACCCTCCAAAAACTGGAATCTGCCGGTCAAAAAACGCTTTTGATAGGTGTGACCTTCGGATTACTGGATTTTGCCGAAGCCTTCCCTCAAAAACTATCGCATACCATTGTTATGGAAACCGGTGGGATGAAGGGCCGGAGAAAAGAACTCACCAGAGCAGAAGTGCATCAAATATTGACAGAAGGATTGGGTGTAAACGCCATACACTCAGAATATGGCATGACAGAACTGCTAAGCCAGGCCTATTCAAAGGGGCAGGGACGTTTTGTTTGTCCGCCCTGGATGAAAGTACTGGTTCGCGATGAAGAAGACCCCTTATGGGTAAAAGAGACCGGCAAGGGCCTTTTACAGGTAATTGACCTCGCCAACGCCTACAGCTGCTCCTTTATCGCCACAGAAGATGTAGGCGTTGTTTATGAGGACGGCAGTTTTGAAGTATGGGGAAGGCTGGATAATAGTGATATCAGGGGATGTAGCCTGCTGGTGGTAGAGCACTAATTAAAAATTAAGAATTAGAAATTAAAAATTGGAATAGGGGGAAAGGGGCTAAAAATTAGCTTTTGCAGTAATTGTGTTACCCCTTATATTTGCAGCCCTGAATTAATGATAATTATTAATTTTTAATTATTAATTATTAATTAAAACACCTGCCCAGGTGGCGAAATTGGTAGACGCACTGTGTTCAGGTCGCAGCGTTCGCAAGGATGTGATGGTTCGAATCCATTCCTGGGCACTTATTCAAAAGGAAACGTAAATACGTTTCCTTTTTTGTTTTTTAGGGGATGACTATTATTCTTAGTGCTATCGGGTTGTGGCTTGCAACCAGGTTGTTTTGGAGACTTATCTTATATATCAGACATTGCTTTGATAAGAATGCATATGACAGTGATTTTCCTCAGATTATCCATCGATAAAGATTTTTGCGCTTCCTGCATATGTTTTTCAACTGTGTTTACGCTGATATTCAATTGAAGAGCCGCCTCTTTGTAGGAATATCCATATAGTTTGATCAGTTTAAATACCATTCTCCGCTTTGGAGGTAATACCTGCAAAACCTCATTTACCTCAAATGAATTTTCCTTGTGCTGAATATTAAGTTCTGTATTGTTTTCAAATCCTATCTGTTCTGAATAGATACCTACATCATCAACCCACACATATCTTGCGTTCTTGCGTAAAGTATCAATGGCAATATTTCTTGAATAAGTAAATAAAAGGGGCAGCACATCTTTCTCAGTATCAATTTTGTCGATTCTTTCCCAAAGTTTCAGGTAGCATTGCTGCATACAATCCTGCACATTTGATTCGTCGGTAAGAATACCTTTCATAAAACCAAAAAGCCTGTCCTTGGTTTCATAAAATATCTTCTCAAATAAGATGATCTGTTGATCAGGCAGTTGCACTTTTTATAATTAAGAGATGTGTGATAAAAAAAGGTGCCGGTAGTAAAACCGCTTATACACTCTAGCGTTCGTACAAATGTAGAGAGTGGCATATTACCAAATTATTAATTCAAAATATTGGGTAGTGGTTTTCGCTCTCAGCTTTCGTGATTATAATATCAATCACCTTAAGTGGTATTCATGACAGAGGAATTATTTTATAGATATACACAGAACCAATGTAGTAATGACGAAAGGGTAGCTGTGGAAGAATGGCTGGAGAAATGCACGGATGCTGAGCTTGCTATTCTATTACAACCCCGATGGGATGCAACATATGAGAAAATGCCGGATATGATGGGTGGTGATGTATGGGATTTTATTTATGAAAAGATAACATACGGTACTGTGTTAGATATAAAACTCCCCAAAAAGGAGACTCATATTGTCAGATATAGCTTGATGGCAGCTGCTTGCATTGTATTTCTGCTTCTATCAGGCTATTCAATTTTATTGATGAGTGATAAGTCTGTTTCTTATACCCAACAAAAAGCGATTGTTTCAAAATCTGCTGATTCAGTAACATGGGCTACAGTTGATAATAAACAGAAACGGCGCAAAACTTTTTTGCTTAAAGATCATAGTGAGGTAATACTTTTTCCAAATTCAAGTATACGTTATGCCGGGGATTTCAATAACAAAGACCGAAATGTATATCTCAAGGGCACAGCAATTTTTACGGTAGCTAAAAACAAGGCTAAGCCTTTTACGGTTTTCAGCGATGAAATTGCCACTACAGCCATAGGTACCCGTTTTCAGGTTAACGGAGATGCAGCTTCGGGAATTATTTCAGTGAAACTATTTGAAGGTATTGTTAGCATACAATCTACCCGACGGTCTATTCCGGGTTGGAAAAACGGGAAATTATTGTATGCAGGTGAGGAAGTGCTTTTTGAAAACGGGATAGCCACCGCTAAACTCAACACAATAAATGAAAAGCTAAAAGTAATTCCTGAATAAGTTACGGTAAACAAATCGATTGAGGAGGAGATCGTTTTTTCTAATACGCCGCTTTCTGAAGTTTTTGAAAAAATGGGAAAAATGTATGGTATTAAGATCATCTACAACAGGAATGATGTTGTGGGCATGCATTTAACAACTACGATCAATAGCAAAGATCAGCCTGTTTCTATTTTGGATGCCATTGTACAAATGAACGCGTTGAGCTTTCAAAAAACCGAAGAAGGGTTTTTGGTCACCAGGTTAAATTCTGTCAAATAATACATTTCAATCACGAAGAAAACTCCGTTTAAAATCAAAATTATACTCTTATGAATGCAATTATTTACCCAAAGGGATGGATATCTAAGAAGATAGCCTCAGGTGTTGTGCTTCTCTTTGTTTGTTTGGGCAGTTTGTATTCGCAGGTGCCGGTTGCAAATGTTACCGGAACTGTGATCTCAGAAAAAGGGGATCTGCAATTAGCTGGTGTCAATGTAGAAGCCAGGCAATCCGGTACAACGGAAATTTTAAAATCAGTTACCAATGAAAAAGGGATTTTCAATTTCACCCAGATGAAGTCTGGTAAAGTGTATGATTTCACTTTTTCTTATGTAGGATATGCCAATACTTCTTTAAAACAGTTTAAAATATCCGATGGCCAGAATAATTCTATCCTCATAAAGATGAAGGCCGTTGAGAATCAATTGGACGAAGTTGTAGTAACAGCTCTGGGTATTAAACGGGAAGAAAAATCATTGGGATATGCCGCGCAAAGTGTTGCAGAAAATGCGGTGAAAGATGCCAAAACCAATAACTGGGTTAACTCGCTTTCCGGAAAAGTAGCAGGGTTAAATATTCAGGGAACAGGCTCCGGACCTATGGGTTCTTCAAGGATCACATTACGTGGTGAAAATTCTCTAAACCTCGATAACAACCAGGCTCTGATTGTTATTGATGGTGTGCCGGTAAGCAGTAAGATCACCGGTACCGGTTACAAAGCCCATCTCGCACAAGACAGCCCTGTTGACTTTGGTTCTGATCTGTCTGATATCAATCCTGATGATATTGCCAACATTACTGTTTTAAAGGGCCCAGGTGCAACGGCATTATATGGAAGCCGTGCTGCAGGTGGTGCGTTGATCATTACTACCAAAACCGGTGCAAGAAAAGACAAAGGTCTGGGGGTAAGTGTGAATTCCAATTACAGTATCGACCAGGTAAACCGATGGCCGGATTACCAGTATGATTATGGCGAAGGCAGAACCATGGCGTATTATTCTTATGGCGATAGTCCTGATGGTATTAATACGAGTACAGGAGTCGCTGCCGGCAGGGCATGGGGTCCTAAATTTAGCGGACAGAATTATTTCCAGTATGACCCCACAACGATTGATAATAAAGCTACCGCAAGAACACCCTGGGTAGCAGACAGAAATTATATTAAAGATTTCTTTCAAACAGGGTCCACCTTAACCAATAGTGTTTCCATTGAAGGTGGAAATGATAAAGGGTCTGCAAGATTATCAGTATCACAATTGAAAAACACCTGGATCATCCCTAATACAGGATATGAAAGAGTTTCCGCTTCTCTTTCTGTTACACAAAAAGTTTCTGATAAACTAAAGATCAATGGGAAAGCAACTTATACCAATAAAAAGAGTGATAACCTGCCTTCTGCGGGATATAATAACCAGACCTTAATGTATTTTCTTGCCATAGGAACAGCCCCTAATTTAAAAACTGACTGGTTTAAACCATATTGGTTGCCGGGTTTAACGGGTGTGCAACAGAGGAATCCATTTAATCCCGGGCCCGACAATCCTTATCTCGATATCTATGAAAATCTGAATAAGCTGAATAAACACGGGATAATAGGAAACGTTTCTGCGAGTTATGAATTTTCTAAGAAAATAGAGTTGATGGTAAGAAGCGGCGTGGATATGTCATTTGAGTTCCGTTCGCAGCAACGCCCTTATAGTATGACAAAATTTCCTAAAGGAAGTTATCGTGAACAGAATGTATTTAGTTATGAAATAAATACAGATGCCTTATTAACTTATAAGGATCAGGTAAGTGCAAAAATAAAATACACATTTTCTGCCGGAGCCAATGCGATGCATCAGACCTATAATTTTTCAGGAATGTATGCAGACCAGTTGGCGCAACCGGGAATTTATCAGATTTCCAATAGCTTGAACCAGGCTGTTGCAGATCCGTCAAGATCTTCAAAAGCGATCAACAGTGTGTATGGTTCAACGCAATGGTCGTATCTGGAGCGGATATTTCTTGATGTTACCGGAAGGAACGATTGGAGCAGTACATTACCTTATGGCAATAATTCCTTTTTCTATCCATCAGTAAGTACCAGTTTTCTGCTCAGTGATATTTTACATTTACCCACACAGGTGTCTTTCGCAAAAATGAGGCTTTCCTGGGCACAGGTGGGCAATGATACCCGTCCTTATCAGACTTCTAAATATTACGATCCAATTTATGGTAACAGTTTTACCAATTCACAAACATTATATAATCCTTCTTTGAAACCGGAGATCACTTCCAGCTATGAAGCAGGGTTAGATCTCAGGTTATTTAAAAACCGTTTATCATTTGATATTGCGGTATATCAAAACAACAGTAAGAATCAAATCATTGCCATTCCATTGGATCCAACATCCGGTTATTCAAATGCCTTGATCAATGCTGGATTAATTGAAAGTAATGGCATTGAATTACAGGTAAAAGGGACCCCCATAGTTACCCGGAAATTTAAATGGAGTTCCACTTTGAACTGGAGTAGAAACAGGAGTTATGTGAAAGAACTGGCCAATGGCGTAACCAGCCAGGTGATTTATAGTCATGATGGCAATGTAACCATCGAAGCCAGGGTAGGAGGCAGAATGGGTGATCTATATGGCAGAGGTTTTCAACGTTCCCCGGATGGGCAGATCATTTATAATTCAACAGGGTTACCTGCTACGTTGGATGTGAATACAAAAGTATGGGGCAATGCTTTTGCCGATTGGAAAGCGGGATGGAATAATGAATTTCAATTTGAAAAGTTCAGAATCAGTATTCTATTCGACTATCAGCACGGCGGCAGTATGTTCTCTCAAACCAATCATAAATCTGCCACACTCGGTAAAAATTCAGTTAAATACTCCGGAGGTAGTTATACCCTTAGTGTTGAAAGAACTCTTTTAGGGAAATATAAATATGTGGATTTCGCTAAAGTTACCAGAACAAAGAATTAAGGCTGATTGGCGAGCAAATTTCATTGAATATTGTAATCAGCAACACTGATCAATGAAAATGCAGTGTATTTGTTAATTTACAACCCGGTAGCCTTGCGCAAATCTATTAGTAGAATTGAGAAATGATATTCATTTAAAAGGAAACGCATATAGCGTTCCCTTTTTTGTTTTAGCCATGTGTTGAATATCTAGTCTAACAACTGCAGACTTTTTTTTATAAACTCAAAACGGAAACTGATGAATTTTATAACATGCCCGGTACAATTGCCAATGGCTTGAACCCTTTCACAACCAGATAAATTCCCAGCGAAAATTCAAACAGTGCAACCAACACGGCAGATAATCCCGCAAGTGGTGCATGTTGCCCGATCAGTCCAAACATAACGGCGAGATAACCGGCAAGCAGTACCGGCCCTCCAATCATTCCGATGAGAGCAAGTGCTTTGGGTACAAGACCTGACCTATACAGAAGATAACCCAGCAATATGTCGCATATCGCGGGCATAAAGCTTTGTCCGAGTAAAAAAATTCTGTCATAAAGCGCAACCAGTGCATGGCTTGTAGCAAGACTATCTGCACCGGCTCCCGTCTGTTTTAACGT
>CANGOX010000102.1 GCA_947455605.1 Chitinophagaceae bacterium | reverse complement strand
GGTAAGGCAATATTCCAGTTTAGTTTGTATAAAGAATCTACCAGTTTACGGTCGTTGAATTTATTTAACCAAACAGGCAATGCATTCATATAATAGGTACTGGTAATAAAGTTCCCGGATTTGCCTTCATACCAATAAGCAGCATTAGCTGAATGGCCGGCGGGAAGGATAGAACCCCTGTCTTTTAAAGCCACACCAACTACTTTGCTTTTAAAATTGGTGGCCAGCCTTAATTCGTCACAGATCGTGGTGGTGAGCATATTACGGGGGCTCATCTGGCCATCTTCTACCGATTTTCCACCTACACCATTCACTGTTTTATCCTCACTGCAGTACACTGTTTTCATGGTTTGGTTATCAAACCAGTTATTGCCGGCAATCCCATGTATAGCAGGTACACTCCCTGTATATACGCAGGTATGTCCACAGGCAGTAACTGTAGGGGTATAGGGGATCAATGTGTTATCGCAGGAAAATCCTTCTCCAAGTAATCTTTTGAATCCACCATTGGCTTTGTAAACAGGGTTGAAGCGGTATAGATAATCCCAGCGCATCTGGTCAATCACAATTCCAACCACCAGTTTGGGGCGTTGAATGCCTTCTGAAGCGGCGGTTGCCGGTTTTTGTGCAATGGCAGATATGGCCAAAACAACCGTTAAAGCGGATAAAATCAGTTTTTTCATGTGTTTTCTTTGCGTTTTGGGGATATTTCAGTCAATAGAAAGGTTAAATGAAGGCATGAAGATACGCTATGGGAATAAATGGGCTTGCCCTTTAGGGGCTAAAAGTTTACCTTTGCACCGATTTTTTAACCAAAGTAATCATTTGATAATATGGCAGACATCTTTGAGAAACTCCTTAAGAATTATGGTCCACTAGGTCAACACCGCGAACGTGCACACGGTTATTTTGCTTTCCCCAAGCTGGAAGGTGAGATTGGAAGTCACATGATCTTCCGTGGAAAGGAAATGGTTGTTTGGAGTCTGAATAACTACCTCGGACTGGCCAACCACCCCGAAGTAAGAAAAGCGGATGCGGATGCAGCCGTTAAATTTGGTCTGGCCCTGCCAATGGGAGCGCGTATGATGAGTGGAAACTCTGATTACCATGAACAATTGGAAAGAGAACTGGCAGCTTTTGAAAGTAAAGAAGATGCGATCCTGATGAACTTCGGTTATCAGGGTATCATGAGTGCGATAGATGCGATCTGCGGCCGTCACGATGTGATCGTGTACGATGCGGAAAGTCATGCCTGTATCATTGATGGCCTGCGTTTGCATCCCGGTCACCGTTATGTATTCAAGCATAATGATATTGAAGATTTTGAAAAACAAATGGAACGTGCTACCGCTTTGATCGAGAAACAAAAAAGCGGTGGAATATTGGTGATCACAGAAGGTGTATTTGGTATGGCAGGTGATCAGGGTAAACTGAAAGAGATCATTGACCTGAAATCAAAATTTGATTTCCGTTTGCTGGTAGATGATGCGCATGGTTTTGGTACACTGGGCAAAACCGGCGCCGGGGCAGGTGAGGAGCAGGGTTGCCAGGATGGTATCGATCTGTATTTCTCCACTTTTGCCAAATCAATGGCTTCTATAGGTGCCTTTATGGCGGGTGATAAAGCGATCATTGATTTTATCCGGTACAATATCCGTTCACAGATCTTTGCAAAAAGTTTACCGATGCCGATCGTGATTGGTAACCTGAAACGTTTAGAACTTTTACAAACACAACCGGAACTGAAAGCCAGACTTTGGAGCAATGCTTTAAAACTGCAGAAAGGATTAACAGAAAGAGGATTTGATATTGGAAACACCAATACCATGGTTACCCCGGTGTACATGAAAGGCGGTGTAGAAGAAGCCACGGCCATGGTAATGGACCTGCGTGAGAACTATCGCATCTTCTGTTCTATTGTTGTGTATCCAGTTATTCCTAAAGGACATATCATTTACCGATTGATCCCCACTGCCTCACATTCCGATGCAGATATCGAAGAAACACTGAAGGCATTCAGCGAAACCAAAGCGAAACTGGATGCAGGTGCGTATAAGGTAGAGATGATACCGGATATGGCACAGTAATACCCCACAACCCCCTGATGGGGGAGTTAAAATAGTTAGCCTTCCCATGTTTTGGGAAGGCTTTTTTTATAAGTGGTTTTTAAGGGCAATGCTTTTTTGTTTGCTTTGGTGAAAACTGAATAGTTTATGTACATAGAACATTTAGCCATCTGGTGTAAGGATCTGGAAAGGATGAAGGATTTTTATGTGAAGTATTTTGGAGCAACTGCCAATCAGCGATACCATGATCCTAAAAATCAATTCTATTCTTATTTCTTACGTTTTGAAAAAGGGCCTAGGCTGGAATTAAAAAGGAGATCATTCACCAATGAATGATCTCCTTTTTTGGGTCTACGCTTAAACTAATAAACCAATAAACTAATAAACCAATAACCCAACTACAATTTTTTGATCAGGTCATTCGCCTGTTTCACATAATCATCGTTCTTGGCTTCTGTAGCCACTTCAATACATTTTTCTGCACTGGCTTTGGCAGCCATTTTATCGCCCATATCTTTCTGGATCTTTGCCTGTAACAGAAATAACCAGAATGCTTTTGGATTGGCCTGGGTGGCTTTGGTAATATTTACCAATGCCTTGTTCAGGTTCTTATCCCACTCATAATAAAAAGTTGCGGCAGACTGATAAACAGCAGGGTTAGGTGATTCAGCAGCTACGGCCCGTTCTACCTGTGCGCGGATCTTGTCTTTTACATTTACGCTCATAGGAACTTTTACGATCGTACCACCCCACATGATCTGAAGCTCACAGCTTTCAGGCTGTACATTACCAAACTGCATGGTTAAGGTTTCTGTTTCTGTTCCGCTTTTTTCAGCTTTTACTTTAAAGCGGTTCACGTCTTCACTTTCTTTATAACCATCGGTGCCCCAGTTGCTGAGCCCTTTGTTAATTACGATCTCCCAATATTCTTTTCCGGGTACGGTATACAGTACATAAGCGCCCGTATCCAGTAATTTTCCACCCATCATGGTTTTTTCAGTGAACACGATGCGTGTGGCAGAGTTGGCACCAGTGCGCCATAATTTACCCAAAGGGGCGAGGTCACTATTCTCTTTTAACAGGCTACGGCCTTTGATACCCGGACGTGAATAGGTTAATTCAATGGAGCCGATACCAAACTCCTGGGTAATTTTCTGTGTAGGGCTTGGCGCAGGCATTTTGATCTGGGCAAAACCGGCAAGGCTGCAAAAGGTTGCGGCCAGCATGAGCATTTTTTTCATACTTGTACTTGTTTTTTAGTGAGGCAAACCTACATAATTTTAATTTTCCGTGCTAACGATACCACCGTTTAAAGGAAAATGATGTGTTAACGTAACAGTGGGAATGATGGATTGTTTAGGGAACGGTTTCAAAAACGTTCAGGTCGCTCTAGCGCCCCGACCGTTTTTGAAAGCAGGATGAAAACGTTGCAAAGTATCCCGCAGAAAATCACGGTCGAGATGTGTATAGATCTCTGTCGTTGTGATACTTTCATGCCCCAGCATTTCCTGAACAGCTCGAAGGTCCGCCCCGCCTTCTACCAGATGGGTGGCAAAAGAATGGCGGAATGTATGGGGTGAAATATTTTTAGTGATACCGGCTTTTAACGCAGCATCTTTGATGATATAAAAGATCATGATCCGGCTCAGGTTCTTACCCCTTCTGTTTAGAAACAGAAAATCTTCAAAACCCGGTTGCATGGGTTGATGCACCCGGATGCTGTCTTTATAGATCTTGATATATTTAATGGCATCACGTCCGATGGGTACTAATCTTTCCTTATCGCCTTTACCAATCACTCTGATAAACCCTACATCCATATAGAGTGAGGATATTTTCAGGTTCACCACTTCACTAACCCGTAACCCGCAGCTGTACATGGTTTCGAGAATGGCTTTGTTTCGGCCTCCTTCCGGTGTGCTCTGGTCGAGCTGGGCAATCACCAGTTCTATCTCTTCAAAACTTAAGGTATCGGGTAGCTTCCTTCTTGTTTTCGGTACATCCAGCAGGGTAGAAGGATCCGTTTTGGAAACCTGCTCCATCAAACAATACTTATAAAAACTCCGGATACCCGAAATGATCCTCGCCTGTGAGGTGGCCGTCATGCCCAATTCACCGATCCATTTTACAAAATGCTGCAGGTCTTTTAATACCAGTTCGGATGGGGCTACCAGCTGGTTACATATTTGCAGATAGGTGGTAAGCTTTTCTACATCATGCAGATAGGCTTCCACTGAATGATCACTCAGTGATTTTTCCAGGCGTAGCCAGGCTTTGTATCCTTTTTTATATGAGTCCCACATAACGAATTGGGAAATTTTGGAATTGGGAAATCGGGAAATTTTGCATTTGTATATTTAATCGCTATAGAAGTAAAGAACAGTCTTTTTTTTCTTTTTTGAAAATGCAATACCATACATACTCTCATAGCCATGAGCATAGACAAAACCTATTGACGTTTTATCGGAATGTATGTCCTTCCAGACGGATTGGTCAATGTTATCGCCTTTGTCATATTGCTCACTCGGGTTAATGGCTGGATATCTGAAGCAGGTATCTGAAAAAAAATGCTTCATTCTGCTTAGGATTATCGTTTCTTTCTTTTGCCGGGAAAGCTGAGTACCCCCGCCAAATTCAGATGCATCGTAATTGTATAAAAGATCGTATGCAGGAAAACTATCTGTATAGATCTGCTTATGATCGCTGGTTAATATCCTCAGCCTGATCTTTCCCTCTGCAACTGAGCTGCCGCTAACACTAAGCAGAAAATGATCTTTTGTTACCTGGCTTGAAAATATGTGATCAGCAGAGAAGGTATATAATACGGCAGTTCCGGATGGGTTACCGGAATCATTGCCGGAACCATGTATACAACATCCTGTAAACAGAAGCCAAACTGCAATTTTGAACCTCATGAACCCTTGTTTGTATAAATATACAGCAATCGATTTTCTGTGTTATACAAATAAGCCATTCTGAGAGTTATTTGGAAGTAAAGCCTCCCTGCCCGATATTGCAATTTCAAAATTTCCCAAACTTGCCTGACGGCAGTCAGGTTTCAAAATCTCAAAATGCTCGTTAACCTTCGCTCGTTCAAACAAAAGGTCCGTTTTAATGGAAAAGCTTTTAAGCGTTATTTAGGAAAAATAGAAAAGAATCCGCCGCATCATCTCGATAAGATCGCCGAAGTCATTGATGCAGAAGTGTGGAAAGAAGTAGACTGTTTAAGTTGTGCCAATTGCTGTAAAAGTATGACACCCACTTTTACCAATAAAGATATCAAACGCATTGCAGCTCATTTTGAGATCAAGCCGGATGAATTTAAAGCCAAATGGCTGGAGTTTGACAAGAAAGCGGGTGATTGGGTAAACGTAAAACAACCTTGCCAGTTCCTGAATATGGAGAATCATATGTGTAGTATCTATGAAGTTCGCCCGGAAGATTGTGCAGGATTTCCTCACCTGAAGAAAAAGAAAATGGTTGAATATATCCATGTTCACCAGCAGAATATCGAATACTGTCCGGCTACGTATAAGATGGTGGAGAAAATGATGGAGAGGATATAGTTAGTAATTAATCATTAGAAGTTTGTAATTGTTTTATTGCGCCTTGGCGCCTTTGCGTGCAGATTTTGCGTAGGGTGTTAAGGCGCAATTTTTTTGGAACAATGGTGGGATGAGTGCTTGTAAACAACACCAGCATTTCAGTAAATCCTGATCCATTGTTGCTGTTCTAATGTTTATCGCTGCCCCATTCAATTTTTAATTATTAATTTCTAATTCTTAATTAAAAATACACGTCTTCGATCATAAAGATCTCCTTCGGTTTTTCATTTACAATGGTAATGGCCAATACATCAAACTGGATATATTTCCATTCAGGATGGAGGTATTGATATTCTTCGGCAGCGTTGCGGAGATTGCTCATTTTATCGCGGGTGATGCTTTCTTCCGGTCGGCCAAAACGAAGCGAATGCCGTGTCTTCACTTCAATAAAATGCAGAAACCGGTCTTTAGACGCGATAATATCCACTTCCCAGTGCCTGAAACGCCAGTTACGCTCCAGAATGGTATAGCCCAGTTTGGCCAGGTGGGTAGCAGCTATTTCTTCGCCTTCTTTGCCTTTAGATAGGTTATCGTTGCTCATTTGGATAAGTTTTTCCTAAAACTAGCAAACCATACAAGATTATTGCGATTTCAACGTTATAGGAAAATACTTGTAAATATTACGGTGATGGAACTCAAAGAAAATATCTATAAACTGAGGGGAAGGCTGATGCATTATGCATGGGGTGGTTATGAGTTTATTCCCGCTTTTTTGGGGGTTACGAATCCGGAACACAAACCCTTTGCCGAATACTGGATGGGTGCACATCCACTGGCTCCCTCTGAATTACTTACTGCCGATGAAGCCATCTCACTTTATCAGGCCATTCAGCATTTTCCCGAAAAGATCCTTTCTGCAAGTGTGCATGATCGTTTTGGAGGACTGCCTTATCTGCTTAAAGTTCAGGATGTAAGAGAGATCCTCTCTATCCAGGTGCATCCTTCCAAGGAAGAAGCAGAAAAGGGTTTCGACCGCGAAGAAGCCGAAGGAATACCCATTACTGCCCCTTACCGAAACTATAAAGACCGCAACCATAAACCAGAGATGTTAGTGGCTTTGAGCGAGTTCTGGCTGTTACATGGATTTAAACAGAAAGCAGATATTGAAAAAATACTCAGTGATGTACAGGAATTCAATATTCTCCTGCCCTTGTACAGACGCGATGGATTAAAGGCATTATACCGTTTTGTGATGGAAATGGCCCAGCCGGAGATCAATGCCTTACTCACCAATCTGATCAAACGGAATACCCGTCAGAAAAATGAGGGCGAACTCACTAAAGAAATGCCGGGTTGGTGGGTGGCCAAAATATTTGAAGGGAAAGAAGAGATAGGAGATATTGACAGGGCCATTTTTTCGATCTATTTTTTCAATATTGTGAATCTGCATCCCGGTGAAGGATTGTTTCAGGGTGCAGGCATGCCACATGCCTACATGGAAGGACAATGTGTAGAACTGATGGCCAACAGTGATAATGTATTAAGGGCCGGACTCACCCCCAAACATATTGATGTACCGGAATTGATGAAACACACGGTTTTTGAAAGTATTGTTCCCAACGTGATGAAAGGAAACCCTGCAAGAACGGGTGAGAAACTGTATCCATGTCCGGTTGCCGACTTCGGCATTGCCAGGATTGAATTAACAGCAGGTGGATCCTATTCTGCCAGTTCCTCTTCTCTGGAAATCATGGTGGTTACAGAAGGCGGGGCAGTGATCAATAATACCTGGGTATTGAAAAGAGGGGAGTCTATTGCCATATTTCCGGGTGAAACCTATACGATCGATGCTTCTGGAGAATGTGTGCTGTTCAAGGCTTTTGTTCCTGCCGGGTAGCTTATTAACAGTATGAGGAAAATTGAGATGGCAGCAATGCCGATAACGCCTATTTTTGCCCTTTAATCATGAAACAAATGAAAATTAACAGAACGCTTATAATTTCTCTTCTTTTAATGGTACTGGTAAGTGCTTTGTACAGGATCCTGCCAAACCGACCGATGGGTTTTGCACCACAACTGGCAATTGGCCTATTCAGCGGTGCTTTGTTCGTAAAAAATAAGAAATGGGCTTTTATACTCCCACTGGTGTCGATGTTCCTATCGGATCTGCTTTATCAGGTATTATACAACTACGGGGTTACCGCTATCTATGGGTTTTATGACGGACAGTGGATCAACTACCTGCTCTTTGGAAGTATGGCTTTCTTTGGGTTCCTGATCAAAAAGAACAAAATCAGTAATGTGGTGATCGCTGCATTGTCTGCACCAACGGCCTATTTTCTGGTGTCAAACTTTTTAGTGTGGATGGCCAGCGACCTTGGTTATGGCCTGAACCGCCCAAGAACTTTCAGCGGATTGTTATTATGTTATAATGATGCTATGCCTTTCTATACAAATAGCATTATCGCAACAGTGATCTTCTCTGCGGTATTATTCGGAACTTATTATCTGGCTAATAATTTCTTTGCAAAGAAAGAGATGGCATAGAAAAAAAAGGTATTTTATGAAGGCCCCATCTTATTGGGGCTTTTTTTATGTCCGTGGCCTTACCCAACTTCATTCTCATACCATTCATCCACCTGCAAATGTTTTCCATCTGCAGCGGTAGTGGCCAGTTCATCGCAACGGTTATTCATTTCATTATTGGCATGGCCTTTTACCCAAACAAAACGGATCTTGAATTGCCTGGCAATGGCATGATATTGTAACCAGAGGTCCTTATTCTTTTTACCCCCTTTAAAATCGGTGCGGATCCAGTTATCGAGCCATTTTTTTTCAACCGTGTTTACAATGTATTGGCTGTCTGTATAAATGGTAACGGGTATATTTTTTTTAGTGAGTGATTCCAGGGCCACGATCACGGCCATCAATTCCATGCGGTTATTTGTGGTGAGGCGAAAGCCGGCAGAAAGTTCTTTCTTCTTGTCGCCCCATATCAACACAATGCCATATCCACCCGGACCCGGATTACCCCTTGCTGAGCCATCTGTGTAAATGATCAATTGATTTCCCTGTTGCATATCGCGAAATAAAGCTTTTTCGTGAGACATGAGTCGTCAGTCGTGAGTTAATTCCAAAATAGATATTCACGACTGACGATTCACGATTCACGAAAGAAAATATTCCCCTTTCATATACAACACCGCCTTTCCTGCGATCGTAACCCTATCGCCACGTAAGCCGCACCTGAGATGGCCTTTTCTTTTGGAGAGCTGAATGGAACTAAGATCGTTCTTTCCCAGTTTATTTGCCCAATAAGGAATTAAGGTGGCATGCGCTGATCCGGTAACCGGGTCTTCCCCGATCACGGAATTCGGAACCAGGAAGCGGCAAACAAAATCGGAAGCATTTCCTTTAGCAGTTATGATGATACCCAGTGCATCTACTTTATTGAGATAATTAAAATCGGCAACTACCTGCTCAATTTCTTCCTGTGTTTCATACACCAGAAAATAATCCCTTGATTTGAGTACCTCTTTGGGTTGAATGCTGAACCCTTTTAAAAGAGCTTCAGGTGCTGAGCAGGGTAGAGGCATTCGGGAAGGAAAATTCATTTCCAGCAGATCACCTTTGTTAACTACCGTCAATAATCCGCTATTGGTGTGGAATTGAATGGTGTCTGAATCATGTGCGAGTTGCGTAAAGATCACAAAAGCCGTTGCCAATGTTGGATGACCGGCAAGATCCATTTCCACTTCGGGGGTAAACCACTTCAGGTTATAGCTGTTATCGGGATTCTTTACAAAGAAAGCGGTCTCGGATAAATTATTCTCATTCGCTAATTTCTGCATGAGTTCTGTTGACAGAAATTCTTTCAAAGGGCAGCAGGCTGCAGGGTTTCCGCCGAATACTTTATCGGTAAATGCGTCTACGGTGTAAATAGGATAGTTCATTTTATTACATTTTAAGAGGAACAAAATAAGAAGGATTTGCGGATGGCGGACCTGTCTGCCGACTGGCAGGTTTGCGAATTAGCGAATTTTTGATGAATGGATAATGAGCGTAGTTCTTTGTTGCGGGTATGGTAGTTGTTCATAAGACCAACAACGGCATTAATCCGTTAATCCGCAATCCGCTAATTCGCTAATCCCTACACCTGAAATACTCCCGTTGAAAATGATTCCATCTGTGGATTTTGATTGGCAGCAGTAAGCCCTTCAGCGATCACCTGTCTGGTTTCTATCGGATCGATAATATTATCAACCCATAAACGCGCAGCAGCATAGTAGGGAGAAGTTTGTTTTTCATAACTGGCTTTGATGCGGTCCAGTAATTCTTTTTCTACTTCGGCGCTCACTTCTTTTCCCTGCGACTTCATTCCTGCCACTTGTATCTGCAATAAAGTTTTGGCAGCCTGATCGCCACCCATCACCGCAATTTTTGCAGAGGGCCAGGCATAGATAAATCTTGGATCATAGGCTTTGCCACACATCGCATAATTACCTGCACCATAACTATTGCCAACAATGATGGTCATTTTAGGAACTACCGAATTGGCTACGGCATTCACAAGTTTGGCGCCATCTTTAATGATACCACTATGTTCACTCCTGCTGCCAACCATAAAGCCGGTTACATCCTGTAAGAATACCAGCGGAATTTTTTTCTGGTTGCAGTTCATGATAAAACGTGCGGCTTTATCGGCACTGTCGTTATAGATCACACCGCCAATCTGCATCTCACCTTTTTTGTTTTTGCTTACCAAACGTTGATTGGCCACAATGCCAACGGCCCATCCTTCGATTCTGGCATAACCGCAGAGAATTGTTTTTCCATAGTCTGCTTTGAACTGGTCGAACTCACTGTTATCAACGATCCGCTCAATGATCTCCAGCATATCATAAGGCTTCAGGTTGCCTTCATGCATGATACCATATAATTCATTGGGGTCTTTTTTGGGAGGAAGGGCTTTGATCTTATCAAAACCTGCTTTAGCTGGTTCACCCAGTTTGTTCATGATCTTTTTGATATGATCGAGACAATCCTGTTCTGTCTTGAATTTATAATCTGCAATACCGCTGATCTCAGTATGGGTAACAGCACCGCCTAAGGTTTCATTATCGATATCTTCTCCAATGGCTGCTTTCACTAAATAAGCGCCTGCCAAAAAGATACTGCCGTTGCCTTCCACCATCAGTGTTTCATCGCTCATAATAGGCAAGTAGGCACCACCTGCTACACAGGCACCCATCACCGCAGCGATCTGTGTTATGCCCATGGCACTCATTCTTGCATTGTTACGGAAGATGCGGCCAAAATGTTCTTTATCCGGAAAGATCTCATCCTGCATCGGAAGAAATACACCTGCACTGTCTACCAAATAAATAACGGGCAAATGATTTTCCATCGCGATCTCCTGCATCCGAAGATTCTTCTTGCCTGTAATAGGGAACCAGGCACCTGCTTTAACAGTTTGATCATTGGCAACGATCATACATTGTCTGCCGCTTACATATCCCAATCCGGCTACTGTTCCGCCTGATGGACATCCTCCCTGTTCTTCATACATCTCAAACCCAGCAAATGTGCCAATCTCTGTAAAAAGCGTACCCTTATCGCATAAATAATCAATCCGCTCTCTGGCAGTGAGTTTATTACGCTCCCGCTGCTTTTCCATGGCTTTTTTACCCCCACCCATTTTGATCTTTTCAAAATGTTGCTTAGCCAGACTTACAGCCATTTTCATCCAGTCTTCATTACGGTTAAACGCAGCATTCATATGCGAACAATTGTTAGTATTTGCAAATATAGGGTGTAAGTAAGTTACGGGATTATTGAATGTGTTTACAGTGTTACCAACCCGCCTATCACAAAGCCGTTCGGGTTCATCTCCCTGCAAAGCAAGGTGGAGAAATTTGCTCCATTTATTCCAAAAGGATCAAACTAATATTCAGCACAAAAATAATCCTCCCCTCCCGGGGAAGGTGCCCAAAGGGCGGAGGGGTTCAAGACGGGTGCACAAAACATCATAATAAAGAAACAACATCCAACTTTACCCCACTTTCGCATTTTGCTTTATATTTAGCCAATGCCTTACGATTATATCATTATTGGTGCAGGGTCGGCCGGTTGTGTTTTGGCCAACCGTTTAACAGAGGATCCGCAATGCACGGTTTTGTTACTGGAAGCGGGATCAAAAGACAATAAGCCTGAGATCCATATTCCGGGTGCTTACACCAAATTAAACAGAACTGCGGTTGACTGGGCTTTCTGGACAGAGCCACAAAAGCATATCGATAACCGTAAGATCTTTATCCCCCGCGGCAAAACCTTAGGTGGGAGCAGTTCAACCAATGCCATGGCCTATGTTAGGGGAAATAAAGAGGACTTTAATGAATGGGCGGCATTGGGTAATAAAGGATGGGGATATGAAGAGGTATTGCCCTATTTTAAAAAATCGGAAAATAATGAACAGTTTGGTGAGCCATATCATGGTGAGAACGGCCCTTTAAACATTACCCTTTCCAAACAACCCAGTGAACTGGCCAGTGTATTCATTGACGCTTGTGAAGAATGTGGCATCCCAAGAAATGTGGATTATAACGGAGAACAACAGGAAGGCGCCAGTATGATGCAGTTTACCATCAAAAAAAATAAGCGTCATAGCACCGCTGCTGCTTTTCTGAAGCCTGCCATGCGAAGGCCGAATCTTACCGTTAGAACCCATACCCAGGTTAAATGTGTGTTGGTGGAAGATGGCAAGGCTGTAGGTGTAGAAGTGATCACTTCTCATTCTGATACGGAAAGGATCAACTGCACCCGTGAGATCATTCTTTCGGCAGGTGCCATCCAATCTCCGCAAATACTTATGTTATCGGGTATTGGTGAGCCTACTGAACTGAGCAGGCAGGGTATTGATATCAAGCACCCATTACCCGGCGTGGGTAAGAACCTGCAGGAGCATGTTTGGACAGGCGTTAGCAGCTGGTCTACCATACCTACCGGAAACTCTATACTTAAGCCATTGAATATGGCTAAAGCCGCTCTGCAAAGTCTGCTTTTTTCTTCGGGTCCACTCAGTAACAGTCCCCTGGAAGCCAATGCATTTTTAAAGTCAGATCCTTCTCTAACAAGGCCTGATATACAGTTTCATTTTGTGCCATTAGGTATCAAGGAAGATTATTCAACTGATATCTATGATATCAATACTTTTTCCAAACAGGATGGGTTTGCTATTATGGCCATACTCATCCGCCCGGAGAGTAGGGGTTATATTGGACTAAAAAGCTCCAAACCTAAGGATCCACCCATCATTCAGCCCAATCTGTTATCAGATCCTAAGGATAAAGAGGTTCTGTTAGCAGCTTTAAAAAAAGCCATAGAAGTCATCAATGCCAAATCATTGAATGGTTATGCAGTAGATGGGATGGCCGTGCCACAGGAGCCGCTTACGGATGAAACTCTCTGGGAACATATCAAAAAAAGTGCGGAAACGCTTTATCATCCGGTGGGTACCTGTAAAATGGGAAACGACAGTATGGCCGTAGTGGATGATGAGTTAAGGGTTTACGGTATTAAAGGTCTCCGGGTGGTTGATGCTTCCATCATGCCCACGACCATTTCCGGAAATACCAATGCTGCCTGCATCATGATCGGGGAGAAGGCTGCCGATCTGATCAAATCATCGTATTAAATCACCCATTCACCGGTATTTTTCGAATTGTGTTTGATTTACACATTGTTTTATTATTTTAGCGAGACTAAAACGCTACCCATTGGCTACTGAGAAAAGATCGCTTGCTCCTTCTCCAAAAGAAGGAAAACCTGCTTCTATTGCTGTAAATGCAAAGAAATCCGGCAAATCCCTGCCGGTTCTTGCTGATTCGGGGTCTGTAAATGAGCAAACAAAGAAATCAGCTGCCAAACCCAAAAGCCCTACTAAGACTGCCGCAAATAAAAAAGTTGTTTCTGCTGCCTCAAAAAAAGATGTCGCTCCAAGATCGGCAACTGCTAAAAAACAAGTCATTCGTAAGATCATTTTCCAGATCCGTTTTAAAACGGTATTTGGTCAGGATATGTATATCATGGGAGATCATCCGCTGCT
>CANGOX010000101.1 GCA_947455605.1 Chitinophagaceae bacterium | reverse complement strand
GTTTGTTTGTATTTGTATCTTCTAAACACAGGAAAGCTGCTATCGATGCATGCGAAGAACTGGTAGAAGCCATTAAATTTAAATTACCTGTTTGGGGAAAAGAAATTCTGAATACAAAAGATACTGTCTGGAAAGAAAATAAATAACCATGGTCAACATCACCCATAAATCAAACACATTACGTAAAGCCATTGCGTCTGCCGTGGTATTGGTATCCTCCGATAAAACGATCACTGCTATTAAAGAAAAGCAGGTGCCCAAGGGGGATGTGTTTGAGTTTGCCAAAGTAGCAGCCATGTTTGCTGTGAAAAAAACAAGCGATGTGATACCGGATTGCCATCCTTTGCCCATTGAATTTACACAGGTGAATTTTCACATAAACCAATTGTCTATAGAGATCACCGTAGAAGTACATACTGTTTATAAAACCGGGGTAGAGGTAGAAGCCATGCACGGAGCTTCTGTTGCAGCACTTACCCTTTATGATATGCTGAAACCGATTGATAAACATATCGAGATCCAGACTGTTAAATTAATGAGTAAGGAAGGAGGTAAATCCAATTATTCACTTAAGCCAGGCCAGTTGATCGGTGCGGCTGTGATCGTTTGTTCAGATACAGTTCATAAAAAAAATGCAGAAGACAAAGCAGGTCTTGCGGTGATCGATCGTCTAAGATCATTACAGATAGATACCAAACATTATGAAGTAATACCTGATGAGGCAGATGCGATCAAAGAACAGGTAAAGGGAAATACACAAGGAAATATACAGTTATTGATCTTTGTAGGAGGTACGGGTGTCTCGCCTAGAGATATCACGCCGGATATCATCAAGCCCTTATTGGATAAAGAATTGAGCGGTGTAATGGAACAGGCCCGACATTATGGCCAGAACAGGATGCCTTATGCTATGTTATCCAGAAGTGTAGCGGGTTTTATTGGCAATACCCTCGTTTTAACCATGCCCGGATCTACCAAGGGAGCTTTGGAATATATGGATGCCCTTTTCCCGCAGATCCTGCATGTATTTGATATCATTGATGGAAGCCGGCATTCTTAAGCCTGAGATCTCTCACGTGAATAGCAGAAAATACCTGCTGAAAATTTTCAGACCCGAATTTTATAAGTAGTTTCATTGCATGAGCAAGCAATCCACAGCACCTTTAAAAAAGGTGCTGAAACCCGGTCATCTCTGGGCACTAGCCGTAGGCATGGTTATCTCCGGCGAATATTTCGGATGGAATTACGGTTGGGGTACTGCAGGTACCATGGGCTTTCTTATCGCTACCCTTCTGGTAACTGTTTTATATATCTGTTTCATTTTTAGTTTTACAGAACTCACTACCAGTATTCCCCATGCAGGCGGCCCCTTTGCCTATGCCTGCAAAGCATTTGGTCCCATAGGCGGACTTTTGGCGGGTTATGCCACATTGATCGAATTTGTATTTGCACCTCCGGCAATTGCTTTTGCATTAGGGAGCTATGTTCATTTTCTTTATGCCGGTATACCCGTAATGTATACAGCCGTTGGCAGTTATGTACTGTTTACACTGATCAATTTATTAGGGATCAAAGAATCTGCAATATTTAATCTGATCATTACAATTCTGGCTGTGCTGGAGTTATTGATATTTATTGGCATCGTAGCACCGCATTTTGAAATGCAGAAATTTACAGCCAATAATGAATCCTTTGGGCTCAGTGGCATTTTTGCAGCATTACCATTTGCTATTTGGTTTTATCTTGGTATCGAAGGCGTGGCCATGGTGGCAGAAGAAGTAACAGAACCGCACAGGAATATACCCAAGGGATACCTGCTGGGTATGGCTACATTGGTTTTGCTGGCATTGGCAGTCATGATCTTTTCAGGAGGGATCGGCGATTGGCGGGTACTGAGCACGATAGATTATCCTTTGCCAGAAGCCATCAGTATGGCAATTGGTAAAACCAGTGCATGGACTAAATTTTTTGCCGGTATTGGTTTATTCGGGCTGATCGCTTCTTTTCATGGATTGATCATTGGGTATTCGAGACAGATTTTCGCCTTATCCAGAAGTGGGTTTCTTCCTGCTATATTGAGCAGGGTCAATACAAAATTCAGAACGCCCCATTGGGCTTTACTATCCGGCGGATTGGTAGGGATCATTTCGCTGTTTACCGGTACCACAGATAAAGTGATCATTATCTCTGCATTGGGTGCCGTGGTTATGTATTGCATCAGTATGGTAAGTCTTTTGAAGATGGGTCAACCAGCAAACGATAAAAAGTCGTTTAAAACACCATTCTATCCCTGGTTTCCCATTATCGCACTTGTTTTATCATTCGTTTGTCTGATAGCCATCATTTGGTATAATTTTATATTGAGCCTTGTGTTTTTTACAGGATTACTATTGGTGTCAGGATTATTCATTTTATCAGGGAAGCATAAACAGCCAATTGAAGATGAATTATTACAGGCTGTAAGCGAAACCGTATTATAATTTTCATGCAGTACCGGCATACGATACAAAACCATATCTACACTTTCAATGACCTCAAAACATTGATGGCAAAAGCAAGCCCGTTCAGAAGTGGTGATGCATTGGCAGGAGTTTGTTCGGATAGTTACCAGGAAAGGGTTGCCGCTCAGATGTGTTTGGCAGAACTGCCTTTGAAAACCTTTCTATCAGAAGTAGTGATCCCTTATGAACATGATGAAGTAACCCGCCTGATCATAGATACGCATGATGAAACAGCTTTCTCCCATATCAGTTACTTTACGGTTGGCATGTTGCGCGATTGGTTATTGAGTGATGAGGCAACAACAACAGTACTCAATCAATTACAAAAAGCCATTACTCCCGAAATGGCCGCAGCCGTAAGTAAGATCATGCGAAACCAGGATCTGATCCTGGCGGCACAAAAAATGGAAGTCATTACCCGTTTCAGAAATACGATCGGGTTAAAAGGAAGGTTCTCTACAAGGTTACAACCCAATCACCCCACAGACGACCTAAAAGGTATTGCAGCTTCTATCATTGACGGATTGATGTATGCAGGTGGAGATGCAGTGATCGGTATTAATCCCGCAACGGATAGCCCTGCAGCAGTACACCGCATACTGCAAATGCTGGATGCTTTGATCAGCCGGAATGAAATACCTACACAATCCTGTGTATTAAGTCATGTGACCACTACTTTGCAACTGATCGAACAAGGCGCACCGGTAGATCTGGTTTTTCAATCGATCGGTGGCACTGAAAAAACAAATACAGGATTTGGTATTAACCTCAGTTTACTGCAGGAAGCTTATGAAGCAGGCTTATCGCTGAAACGGGGTACGCTTGGTAATAATTGTATGTACTTTGAAACAGGACAAGGCTCCTCACTTTCTTCAGGATCGCATGAAGGGGTTGACCAGCAAACCTGTGAGGCAAGGGCTTATGCAGTGGCCAGACAATTCGCTCCTCATCTGGTGAACTCCGTAGTTGGTTTTATTGGTCCCGAATATTTATACGATGGGAAACAGATCACCCGTGCCGCACTGGAAGATCATTTCTGCGGAAAATTATTGGGGTTGCCTATGGGGATGGATATCTGCTATACCAATCATGCAGAAGCAGATCAGGATGATATGGATAATTTGCTTTTATTGATGGGCGTGGCAGGATGTAATTTTATCATGGGAGTACCGGGTGCCGATGATATCATGCTGAACTATCAATCTACTTCCTTTCATGATGCCTTGTATGTAAGAAAAGCATTGGGATTAAAACCTGCTCCCGAATTTGAAGCCTGGTTAATGAAACAGGGAATTGTTGATGAACAGGGTAAACAAATACCGGTTCACAAAGATCATCCTTTATTGAAATATACATTTTGATGCCGGATAAAAATGAAATAGCCAGGCAAGACCCATGGGAAATGCTGAAAAAATTTACGGATGCAAGAATTGCATTAGGAAGAACCGGTGTTTCCATACCTGTAAAAGAAAACCTGCAGTTTAAAATGGCACATGCATTTGCCAGGGATGCTATCTATACAAAAATGGATATGGATGCACTTGCCCGGGGAATGGATCATTTGGATCATCCTTATTGTTTTCTGCATAGCAGGGCAGAAAACCGTGAACAATACCTGCAACGTCCTGATCTGGGAAGAATGCTTTCAGCGGATGGGTTCTCAACAATGGAGGAAGCCTCCGGAGATAAATCGTATGATATCTGTATCAATATTGCAGATGGATTATCTGCTACTGCTGTTAACCTGCATTCCATTGCTTTGCTCCATGAAATATTACCATTGCTAAAAGCTACGGGCTTCTCTGTCTCACCTGTTTGTCTGATCGAACAGGGCAGGGTAGCCATTGGTGATGAAACGGGTAGTTATTTTCAGGCAAAGCTCTCTATTATATTGATCGGGGAAAGACCGGGACTGAGTTCGCCCGATAGTTTAGGCGTTTATATCACGTATCACCCGCAAAAAGGAAATACAGATGCTATGCGCAACTGCGTTTCCAATATCCGCCCCAAAGGTCTTTCTTACAGTGCGGCAGCAGATAAAATCGTCTATCTTATCAAGGAGTCTATCCGACTGCAAATTAGTGGGGTAGCATTGAAAGACCTGACAGCTATCCCTCCTCCTCAGGGATTGGATGAATGATAATATTGTATCTTTGTTCAATATTTCTTCATGGAACTTATTAAAGAATTATCATCTGTTTTTCCTTCTCCAAGGCTTAAGCATAAACTATTAGAACTGCATGCATATTCCAGCGATGCGAGTTTTTATACCCTGGTTCCCAAGGCTATAGTGTTTCCTATTACTGTAGAAGAAGTGCAGCAGTTATTTATCATTGCCAAAAAATACCATACGTCACTCACATTCCGAACAGGTGGTACCAGTCTTTCCGGTCAATCGGTAACGGAGGGTATCATGGTTGATCTAAGCAGACACTGGACTAAAGCAAAAGTGCTTCCCGGAGCTGCGGCAGTTACCGTACAACCCGGTATTACCGGAACGGCCATCAATCATTTATTAAAAAAATATGGCAGGAAGATAGGCCCCGATCCGGCATCTATCAATTCTGCAATGATGGGAGGGATACTCTCAAATAATTCAAGTGGTATGTGTTGTGGGGTTGTGCATAATTCTTACCATACATTACAGTCTATCCGTTTTGTATTGCCTAATGGCAAAAGTTTTGATACATCCATACCCGATGATTATATACGGTTTCAAATAGAAGTGCCTGATATTTTTGAAGGGATCTCCTCACTCAGAAAAAAAGTGTGGACTAACGAAGCACTGATCACCAATATCCGCCGCAAATACCAGATGAAGAATACGGTTGGCTATAGTATCAATGCGTTCGTAGATCATGAACATCCTTTGGATATTCTGGCACATTTGCTGGTAGGTGCAGAAGGTACACTTGCTTTTATTGCCGAAGCAACCATGGAAACCATACCCGATAAGCCGTTTAAAAAAACAGGTTTATTATTCTTTGATTCACCTAAATCTGCTTGTGATGCCATCGCTCCCTTAAAACAAACCGGTGTGGAAGCATTGGAGTTTATGGACAGGCCGGCACTTCATTCAATAGAACACCTGGAAGGTGTTCCGGCTTTTATTAAAGATTTACCTGCCCAGGCTTCCTGTATTCTTTGCGAATACCAGGCAGATAAAGCGGATCTGTTAGACGCGAAATTTTTTGCAGCAGTTACCGTGATTGCATCCTTGCCTGTGATCTATCAAACTGAATTTACTGATGATGCCTATACACAGGCTTTGTATTGGAAACTGCGTAAGGGCATGTATCCATCGGTTGCTGCTGTTCGTGCCAAAGGTACTTCGGTGATGCTGGAAGATGTAGCAGTACCGGTTGAAAGATTGGGCGAAGCCATAGTTGACCTTCAACAATTATTCATTAAACATGGCTATCCTGATGCGATCGTTTTTGGCCATGCAAAAGAAGGTAACCTGCATTTTCTGGTATCTCAATCTATCGCAACCGGGAACGACATACAAAAATTTGAGATCTTTAATGATGAATTGGCTAACCTTATTATCAACCGATACCAGGGTTCATTAAAAGCCGAACATGGAACCGGCAGACAGATCGCACCTTATGTAGAAGATGAATGGGGTAAAGACGGATTTGCCATCATGCAGTCATTAAAAGAATTGATCGATCCGGATAATATCCTGAATCCGGGTGTGATCATTAATCACGATAAGAAATGTCATGTTAAAAACATGAAATCACTTCCGGTAGTGGAAGAGGAAGTAGACAAATGCGTAGAGTGTGGTTATTGCGAACAAAAATGTCCGAGCCGTGAGTTTACTTTAACACCCAGACAAAGAATTGTGTTAAGACGATCCCTGGCAAGATTGCAATCAACCGATCAGTCCACTTATCAGGATATCCTGAAAGACTATCAATATTATGGATTAGATACCTGTGCAGTTGATGGTATGTGTGCAACAGAATGCCCGGTGAATATCAATACAGGAGATCTTGTAAAAAGATTACGAGCCGAAAACCATTCTCCATCAGCCAATAAAATAGCGCTTGGTATTGCGAAACATTTTGGATGGGTGGAAACGATTGTTAAGCTGGCTTTGCATACCGGCAACGGAATAAATAACATCTTCGGCAGAAACAGTATGCATGCGATCACTATGCTGATCAGGAAATTGGTTCCGGCATTTCCTATATGGACAAAACAATTGACCAAACCTGTAAGTATTCCTGTTACCGAATCTTCCAATCCCGCCTTTGTTTATTTCCCCTGTTGTATGAACCGGATGATGGGCGCAGATATTGAAAAAGAAAAAACCATTGTAGATAGTGTGATCAGTCTTGCACAAAAAGCGGGTATGGCTATTTATATTCCGCAGGAAAGTAAGGGCAGTTGCTGCGGTCAGGCATTTTCATCCAAGGGATTTTCAGAAGCATACAAATATGCTGCGAACCAAATGATCGAAAAATTATGGCGCTGGACAGATCATGGAAAAGTACCCGTTGTGCTGGATATCACTTCCTGCACCTATTCCCTAAAAACCTGCCGCCCTTATCTCACAGAAGAGCATCAACAATTCTTTGATCAGTTAACGATCATGGATAGTATTGAATTCTCATCAGACGTATTGCTGTCTAAATTATCGATACGCAAAAAAACGGAAGAAGTGATCATGCACCCGGTTTGCTCAGTACATAAAATGAATCTTTCTTCAAGAATCATTAAGATCGCCAATGAAACTTCTGAAAAACCGGTTATCCCTTTCAATGCAGGATGCTGTGGTATGGCGGGCGATAGAGGATTCTATTATCCGGGACTGCTTGAATCTGCCACCAAAAAAGAAGCGGCAGAAGTGGCAGAACATACTTCTGTTTCCTGTTATTCAAGCGGTAAACCCTGTGAAATGAGTATGTCTGAAAGCACCGGTAAAAATTACCGTTCTATATTTTACTTACTGGATGAGGTTTCCGAATAAAGTTATTGGTAAAAACATAAGCCGCAGATTAGCAGATTTTGTAAACTGCGAATCTCCGGCTTATCAATTTCTAATTCTTAATTTCTAATTCTTAATTATCTCCTACAGTTCTCTCAACCAGATATTCCGATAACTGATCGGCTCACTCTTATCTCCATGAGCCTGTAATTTAATAGGAGCAGGGCCATGTTTCTGATAAGAAGGTTGGCCTATATACGGTGTATCCCCTTTCAGCTCAAAATTATTCTGAACCAGCACGCCATTGTGAATGGCGGTAACTCTGGCAGCTGATTTCAAAGATCCATCCTCATTGAATCGGGGAGCAGTCCAAACCACATCATAAGATTGCCATTCGCCGGGTGGCCTGCATGCATTAACCAAAGGTGGATTTTGTTTATAGATACTACCCGCCTGACCGTTAACATAAGTAGTGTTGTTATAATTGTCCAGCACCTGTAATTCATAACCACCCGCACCCTGTGTTAGTGAAGCTAAGAATACACCACTGTTACCTCTTGCCTGGCCTTCACCTGTTATATTCACAGGTATACGGTATTCAATATGTAGTTGAAAATCGGTAAATGTTTTTTTAGTTTGAATATCTCCCGATTTTTTATTTACAGTGATCACATTGTCTGCAACGATCCAGTCTGCCGGCGTTTTAGCGTCCTTTGCTATAACCCATTCATCGAGGCTCTTTCCATCAAATAAAATAACAGCATCCGATGGTGCATGCAAAGCATTACCCGGTGATACCACTTTCGGTACGGGTGTATAATATTCCGTTGCTTTCGGATCGCCTTTTTGTTGTGCAAGAGCGGCAACCGTTACAGAGGAAAAAATAAGTGTTGCTAAAATTCTGTTGTTCATGGTCATTAGATTTTTGGTAAGGTATAACCGTTATGATATTGTTTCAATAAGTAGGCATCATTTACTGCCTGGTCTGTGAACTTTCCGGTATTTCTGTCCCAGCTTAATTTCTGGCCGGTACGGAAAGAAATATTTCCCATCTGCGCTACAGTAGCCACATGTGCACCTGCCTGTATTGAGCAATGAAGGTCTTCTGTTTTACGTGATTTCACCACATCCACAAAATTCACCCAATGCTTGTCAAGGCCATTGTCTGACGATTTTACAAAAGGTTTACTTACTTTGTTCTTGCCTTGTTTTTCTTCGATCACTTCCCATCCACCGCGGTTAAGGATCAATGTTCCGTTATTGCCGATATAGGCAATACCATGATCCCTTCCATAAGAACCGTTATCAATGCCCATCGCAGAATCCCATACAAGGTTAAATCCTTCAAACTCATATAAAGTGGTCAATGTATCTGGGGTCTCTTCATACAATTCAGGATATGCAAATTTTCCACCCAATCCGCAAATGGTTTTTGGAAGATCCGCTTTCATACCCAATAATCCATAATCCAATAAATGCACACCCCAGTCCGTCATTAATCCACCCGCATAATCCCAGAACCATCGGAAATCGAAATGGAAACGGCTGGCGTTGAAAGGCCTTGTGGTGGCAGGTCCCAGCCATTGTTTATAATCTACACCGGGAGGTGGGGCACTGTCTGCCACAACAGGTTTGGGACGCATCCAACCCTGGTAACACCATACTTTAACGGTACGGATATTGCCGAGTTGTCCGCTTTGTACATAATCCACAGCATCTTTAAAATGTTGCTGGCTGCGTTGCCATTGTCCTGCCTGCACTACTTTATGATAACGCTGTTGTGCAGCCACCATGGTTCTGCATTCCACAATGGAATTGCCCACCGGTTTTTCTACATATACATCTTTGCCGGCTTCACAGGCATGGATCATAATGAGTGTATGCCAATGATCCGGTGTACCGATGATCACTGCATCCACATCTTTCTGCTCCAGCAGTTTACGGTAATCACCATATTGTTTGATCTTCGATGTATCATAATTGGTAGCAGATAATTCCTTCAATCGTTTATCGATCACATTCGAATCAATATCACAAACCGCTACCAGATTCACACCCGGTACTTTTAAAGCGGCTTTCACATTAGACCAACCCATTCCATTGATGCCGATGGCACCAATATTCAATTGGTCACTGGGAGAGATACGGTTCTTAAAAATGGCAAATGCAGAATTGTCAACAGCAGAAGCCAGTAATCCTCCACCCAATAGAGCAGCGGATTGATGCAGGAATTTTTTCCGTGAAGTCATGGCAAGCGTTTTTAATGAGATTGTTAGAGAGAAGAAAGATAAATAAAAAATGAACGCAGTAATTGTCCTTAGAAGGAACGTATAAGCATTTAATACCATAAAAAACAAAAGCCTCTCAATTTGAGAAGCTTTTGCGGTCCCGGCTAAGCCGGGAGACTCGAACCCGTCTCGGCTAAGCCGAGACCGTGACAGGGCGGCGTTCAATGTTTGATAATATTAGATGGCTGATCGATTAACCAACGCAAATAGTTTGCATTTTGCTTCTTTAGCATTAATTCTCTTTTTAATGCTTTTGATTTGGAGGCGAATTCCTCAACATAAACCAGTTTCCAGGGACATTTACGGGAAGTGTATTGCGATAGGCCTGCGTTGTGGTCGTCAAGCCTTTTTAGGTAGTTGGTGGTAAAACCTTTGTAGAAAGATCTGTCTACCTCACTTTGAATGATATAAACGTAATAATGGTCCATAAAAAACAAAAGCCTCTCAATTTGAGAAGCTTTTGCGGACCGGACGGGACTCTAAATACTTTATTTCACTTTACTCAACTTTATTTCAGTATATATTTTTAGTTGATAATCCAATATTTATGAAAATATTTTGTCACTACTTGATTTCTCATTTCTTAAAAAAGTCGTAAAATGCAACACAAAAGCAACACGAATTTTATGAGACGACAATTTAGGCGGTATATCAAACCTGACTATTCCAACCAGAAATCGGAGTTGGTAACAGTATATATCCGGTATGATTATAACCGGACAAAAAGAACTTTAATTAACACCGGTCATAAAATAGACGCCGATCTATACTGGGATTTTAAAAAGCATACGATCAAACGTTCTTGCCCGGATTTTGAAAAAGTTTCGCAGGATATAGAAGGTATTGAAAATAAGATTTCAAATATCCTTCAATATGCCCGTAACAGCCAGGTTGACCCAACACCGGAATACTTGGTTGACCGTTTGCAAGGGTTTAAAGAGGTGCTGGTTGCCAACAATACGAAGACGGCTTTCTTTCAGTCGCTGGATAAATTCATTGAAGACCGTCAATCAAATGGGAGTGTTTCTGAACATGCAGTAAGGGATTATAAATCTTTACGTAAACATCTGACTGGTTTTGAAAAATACTGGAAGCGTCCTTTAAGTTTTGCAAGTCTTGATATAGTGTTCTATGAAAAATTTGTTTATTACCTCACTTACATTGCAGAAAAGCCAGATAAAGAAAAGGGCCTTAAAATGAACAGTATCAGTAAACAAATCAAAAACCTGAAAGTTTTTTATAACGACAGGAAGAAAAAAGATAATCTACCTATTATAGACCTTTCCGATTTCAAACGGAAAAACGAGGTGGTGGATCATGTATATTTAAATGAAAATGAAATTTTACATTTCTGGAACAAGGATTTATCAAAGCATACAGACCTGATTGAAACGAGGGATCTACTCGTATTCGGTTGTTACACAGGACTGCGTTATTCTGATATATATTCATTGCAACCTTATCATTTTAAAAAAGTGATTGTTGGTGGCGATATTCAGACAGCTATTCAGAAAACACAAAAGAAAGTGCATGAAAAAGTGGATATTGCTCTGATACATTTAGCTAAGGAAGTAGCAGAAAAATATGAGTATAATTTACCAAAAATCCCGATGAATGAATTCAATGAGAGATTAAAGAAATTGGGAGAGGAGGCTAAACTTAATGAATTGGTATCACTCACCTATAAATGTGGAAAAGAAATAAAAGAAGAAGTGTATAAAAAACATGATTTGCTTTCATCGCATATTTGCCGCAGATCATTCGCTACCAATATGTATCTACGAGGAATTGATCCAGACATTATCATGACCAATACAGGACACAGTTCATTAAAAACACTTTTCAGTTACATTAAAGTTACCAAACGGGAGAAGGCATTTAAACTGTACGATTATTTTACCGCTACGGATACAAAAGAGAAGGTGCTGGTGAAATAAAAATTATAAGAATGAAGATATGTTTTCATGACATTGAGTATTTAATAACTTTTTATAAATTGAAATCCTATCTGTACGCATCACGGATAGTTTATTTCATTATAGAGATGTAGTTGTTGTTGATCTCTATCAAAAGAGAAAAACCCAGTGAAATTTAAGTTATTATCATCTAAAATCTATATCGCTCATCTATTAATTGATGAAACAGTATTATAATAAAACCGTTCAATCAAACGCATATCCTTTGTAATGATTTGTGCTTCAGCTTTTAAGCCATCACGATAATGTAGAGTTTTGTGTTGATTGGTTACTAGCCCGTTTGTAAGTTGTATATGTGCGAGGAATCCGCTGTCAGTAGCGAATTCGGTGATATAGCCAAGCTCACCTTTTACAGACCCGAATTCTTGGTAGGGATACGCGTCAAAGCGAAGTTGGACTTGCTGCCCAGTGCCTATTTTGCCAAAATTGTATTGGGGAAGATTAATTTCTGCATAATAGCGTGTATCCGGTGGAATAACAAAGCCTAACGATTTTCCCATCCTTAGATATTGATTTTCCTGTACTGGTGCGAGGAATGTTATTTTTCCGCTGATGGGAGCCTTTAATACATACTTTTTAACCCACTCATTCACTAAACTTTGAAGCGTTTGAAGAGCTTGCTGGAAAATAATCTTTTGCTGTGAAATACTATGTTCCAGTTCATTGATCTCTTTTTGTTTTTCTCTTTGTTGGGTTTCATTATTGAGCAATGAGGCATTAATTTGAGGGATGTTTAATTGTTTGCTCAATAGCTTGCTTTGTTCATTTCGATCATCTTGCCTTGAAATCACTTTATCCTTTAAAAGCGATTCATTAGCCTTATACGATTCTTCAGAAAGATTGAGATCCTTAAGCATAAGTACTTTTTGCTGTTGAAAGATATCATGATTCTTTTGCAGATAAGAAAAATCTTCAGCAAGCACATTTTTCTTTTTAAGATAAAAACCATCCTGCAAATAATCTGTAAACTGTTGATATGCAGTCATGAATTGTTGGTATCCCTGCTGGAGTTCACCTAGTGCATCAAAATTCGTAGCAAACCTGGCGACGATATTCTGCGTATTATTCTTTTGCAGATCAGCAACGGTTGTATCCAAATAGCCACCTAGTAGTAACACTTGCCTATGTTTCGCATTGCTTTCCACAAAGCCTATTAACGCACCTTCTGAAATGGTATCATTGTTTTGAACAAAAAGTTTGGTAAGTCGCCCTTCTTGCCGTACAATAATTTCTTTAGGGGCATTGGTAGCCACAAGTGTTGCTCTGGCTTTAATCACATCTGGATAATGTATGAACCAGGTAGTGGTTAGTAATAAAAGCAGGATGGCAAGGAATATGAATAATGCCCAACGGCCAAGAAAGCCCGGTTTACGGGAAACCAGCTCGCTCATAGCATCACTGCGCAGGTTTCCATAAATGGATACCGGCGCGATCAATTCTCCCTTATCATTGACTTCAATTGGCATGACTTACTATTTAATTACCTAATTCTAATTGGTTCTTCACTAATTCATAATAACGCCCTCGCAATAAGGAAAGCTCGGCATGTGTTCCTTCTTCAACGATTTTTCCTTCATGAAGGACGACAATTTTATCAGCATTTTTTACCGTACTTAACCGATGCGCAACAACAATCACGGTTCGTCCTTTGAAAAAGGATTGTAGATTTTCAACAATGGTTTTTTCATTATTTGCATCAAGAGCATTCGTTGCCTCATCAAAGAAAAGATATTGTGGGTCTTTATACACTGCTCTTGCAATCAGAAAACGCTGTTTCTGCCCTTGGCTAATACCAACCCCATCGGTGCCAAGTTTCGTATTGAAGCCATTCGGGAGTGACTCAATGAATGAAAGAATATTGGCTGTTGTACAAGCAGCGACAAGTTTAACAAAGTCCGGCTGTTCATGACCTATGGCTATATTACGAGCGATCGAATCATTAAAAATATAACCGTCCTGCAGTACTGCTCCGCATTGTTTACGCCAAAATGATGGACTGATGTATTTGAATCGTAATCCCTGGCTATCACCATTATGAAGAGCATGAGAGCCAACGAATATATCTCCTTCGTAGTGATCATAGAATTTCAACAAAAGTTTCAGCATGGTTGTTTTACC
>CANGOX010000100.1 GCA_947455605.1 Chitinophagaceae bacterium | reverse complement strand
GGATCCCAGGTACCTGCCAATGCTATTGCCTGAGGGAATACGGTAAATTTGCCGGGCCTTACCACACCATGTAAAGCTTCATTACCATGATAATATTTATCAATATTAAATCTGGGTATGCCGGGTGAACTGGCAATCAGTAAACTGATTTTCTCTTCTACCGTTAATCGTGTAAGCAAATCCATGATACGTTCATGTTGCGGTATATTTTCATTTCTGAATTTGGCTACTGTTTGCGCATAATTTCCTCCTGTTACATGAAACAGTAAAGTAACCGCAAAGCAACACCTTATCATAATGAACCGGCTATACATGATACGTTATTTGTAATTTGTTTTTAGTATCGCTTTTTCTTCCGTTACCGGGATCTTCAGGTTCTTGAAATTCACAGTATTGCTATTATTCAGGTGGATCATTGGCATGTCTTTAGCGGTAGGGATCTGCACATCCGTAAGATCAATCCCTTTAACATCATCAAAAACAAACGCTGGCCTGAAATCATCTTCTTTATAGCTTACTTTAAAATTTTTGATCCTGATTCCTTCTGCATGGCGCATATACAATCCCCAGGCCGGCAATTCTCCCCACATAGAAAAATCAGGATACCCCTCTACATTTTCATCTATCCTTGTGATCTTGTCTAAAGGAATATAAGCGATGTCTTTACTCGCCCTTCCCCCATAACTTATCTCAATGTTTTCCAACGTAACATCTTCTACAGGATACCCCGGAATGCCAACAATAGAGGATGGGATCAGGTTATAGGGCAGAAAGGGATGGCCATAAATATGATAGTGTGATGGACGAACCGGCATCTTGTCAAATCCCGGACGCAGATGATCCGGTGGCCCTTCAATTGGATAACCCTGATCGGGTTTAAACAAAGGTGTTTCTACTTTTACATTGGCTATATAAATTCCTTTCAAGGTACTTACAGGTCCTGTTTTATTACGATGGCCACGGCGTATGAAGATGGCATTGCCCGTATTCTTTGCATTTACATTACGGATATCAATATTATCCATAAAGCCACCATCCACAGATTCCAAAGCAATAGCAGAACGATAGGTATCAAATATGGTAAGATTGGTGATCTTGAAATTCCGGAACCCACCTGCATTGGCGGTGCCAAATTTTAATCCATTGGCACTGGAACGTAAGGTGCAGTTATCTACTACCACATTCTCACAAGAGCTTTGCGGATTTTCTGATTTAAAGCATAATGCATCATCAGATGCATTGATGAAACAGTTGGTAATAAGCACATTTTTACAATCAGTAATGTCTAACCCATCATTGTTCCAGTAAGTAGTGCTTTGAACTGTTATCTTATCTATCGTTACATCAGTACATTCACGATAATCCTGCACCCAGCCTGATGCATTTTTAAGCGTAATGTTTTTCACTTTAACCCCTTTGCAACTTTTGAAATAGATATCCTGTGCCCTACCCGCTCCTGGCCTTTTTACTAACCATATAGAATCATCGGTTAATTCGCCACTCCTCAATTTTCTGAAAATATCGAGCAGCAACTCCTGCCCCTGCCCATCAATGATCCCTTCACCGGTAATGGAAATATTGTTTTGATTTTCGGCAAGAATCAAGGAAGCTTTGCCTGCTACTTTCCGATAATCATTCACATTATGAGAACCTAATAAAACACCACCCAACTGTACATGCAGTTCAACATTGGATTTAAGAAATATTGAGCCGGTCATGAAATTTCCCGGTGGTACAATTATCTTTCCTCCTCCACCCGCTGAAACCTGGTCGATCAGTTTCTGGATAACTGCGGCATTATTGGTTCTGCCATCCGCTTTTGCACCCGCAGTAGTAATCAGTACCGTCTTTTTAACCTGTGCAGGCAAGACTGATGACAACAACAGGCATATTGGTAACAACCATTTCATTTTCATTCTACTTTGTATTATTGATGAGTATTGTATTTGTAATTACATTATATCCTTTTACTACAACCTTGTTATTATCCTGAGCAATATTCTCTGAACCGGTCTCTATCGTAACACGTTTCGTTTCTCCTGGCAATAGTGAAAAGAAATTATCGGTATAGAAAGAAGGGCGTACCGGTTTATTAAACTTATCCAATAATTGGATCTGGGTGAAGAAAGCTATAGTATTAGACGGGTTCTTAATATCCAGTTCTATTACTGAGGCAGTATTGTTTTTTGCTACTGTCATCTTCGTTTGCAAACCCGTTTTCTTCATACCTGCCAGTGGTTCAAATCCGGCAGTAGCAGGACCAGTCATCGTTGTCTTTCCCATATAAGGGTCATTCGAACGCCAGTAAAAACTATTGGCTACCGGTTTCCCGTTTTCATCAGCCAGAGAGAGTTTAATAAACTGTACTGAGGTTGTTGCCTTACTGAAATCAAGTTTGAGCAGATTATTCAACACAACATCTTCTGCAATGGTTTCGATGAGCTGTGATTGAGAGGAAATCTTCTTACTGTTCAAATCGTAGATATCTGCCGTTAGTTTATAATTGTGAAAAGATTTGAAATAGTCATTATAAACAGAAACCGTGTTCTTCAGGTAATCAAACTGAGCATGTAAAGGTTCAAGCGCATTTTGTGTGTGATATAGGGAAGCAGTAGGTTCAAGCGACCAATCCCACATTCTTCCGCAAACCTGTCGTGTGGGTGAATTATGGTACCAGAATAATAAACCAGAAGCATATCTGTCGCCATACCCAAATTTATTTTCGTTCCATACTTCCCAGATCGATTTCGAATTCATGGCACCAACCAATTGTGCTTTTTGTGCATACTCATCAATTGAAGATGACTCGCCATATTTATTCACCATATCCCGATACTTACCTGTCATGCCATGAAATGCATCTCCATCCAGGTAATCCCAAACGGGTTTATTAATAGGCCAAAGGTCTTTCTCATCCATCATCTCTCGCAATACTTCTACCGTAGGCAAAGTAGGGGCACCATATTCGGGATTAAAACCATCTACTCTGCTGCCACGATCAGAAGCTGTATTCTCATAATGCTGCATTGGGTTTACCTGTTGGTAAGGACTTCCATCATGTACTCCATCGGTTTCAGACTGCATCTGGTAATTACGGGTTCCATCCAGTTCCATCAGTTTCTCTTTGATGCCCGATGCCTCTGTACTTTCATTCGATCCTACATATATTGCAACAGAAGGGTGATTTCGGATTCGTTTGATGGTTGATGCCAGGTTATCAAAATAAAGATCTTTATCCTGAGGATGCTTGGTATCGCCCGTTAACCAGAATTCCTGCCAAACCAGTAAACCAAATTCATCACAGAGCTGATAGAAATAATCAGACTCAGCAATACCCCCGGCCCATAGCCTGAGCAGGTTTACCCCGGATTGTTTTGTGTAACGGAGTTCGGCCAGCATTCTTTCATCTGAAGTACGCAGCATGGCTTCGGGGATCCAGTTAGTACCACGGATAAATATCTTTCTTCCGTTTACATAAAAAGTTTTAGAGCTGTCAGGAGTATTTCTGTCGGCCACGATCTCCCGGATACCGAATTTTGTTTTCACTGAGTCACCCAATACACCATCTACATAAACTTTCAATTTCAGTTCATATAATTCAGGATTCCCTTTAAATCTTGGCCACCATAATCTTGGATTTTTTATGGATAATTGCGGGAAGTCTTTCGCAGTAAAGGTTACCGTCTTATCCTCTCCGCGAAGCATATCTATTTTCTTTTCAAATTGAATGCCTTCCCCAACGATCTCACCTTTAACAACACATTTTACCGTTTTCATGGCCACATTATATACTTCAACAGAAACCGTTTCGTCTGCTTTATCATAACCTGGTTTGGAAAGTGAAGATTTAATAAATGGGTGACGGATCGCTACTTTGTTGGTTGCATACAAAGCAATACTTCTCCAGATACCGGTATTCCTGTCGCGAATGCCGTCTTTAAAAGTAAAATCCCAGCCAACAGACATGAGCATGGTAGTATTCAATCCAATATTACCATCTCCCCCATTCTTATTTTCTCCTCTTGCACGCCAAGGCTTGGGCTTATTCGTTCCGGGAATGTCAACAGGGTATACTTTAACAGCAATAGCATTCTTCTCGCCAATTTTTGCAAAATCAGCAATATCTACCAGATCCTGTTTAAACATACCGTTCACCGTCATCACCAGATTACTGTTTACCCAGATCTCTGCACGGTAATTAATACCATCTACCTGCAGCCATATATTCTTGTCTTTATAATCGGCAGGTACAGTAAATTCTGTACGAAACCAATAGGTATAAAAATCACGTCCCACTTTGGCTATATCAGGTATGATATTATTGGTGAGTTTATTATTGATCCCATAATAAGGTTCAGGATATACTTTATTATAAACCAGAGAATTCAATACCGTTCCCGGAACGATAGCGGGTTGCCAGTTAAGCGTTGTAAAACCTGTTTTTGAGATCTCTTCTCCACCACCTTTTACTTCCTCAGCTTTTTTCATTACCCAATCAAAGTTCCCTCCATGAATGGTTTTGGAATCGAGATAGATCCTTTGTGCATCCCTCTCGTTATTCTTTACCTGGGCAAAGGATGATGTAAAGAATAGTGAGTATAGTATAAAAGGAATGATCTTTTTCATTTGGGAAGTTTAAAAGCCTGTTTATCTCTGCGAAAGCTCATTGTTCACTCTTTCTTTGCGGTGAAAGGATTTTCATTTACCGCTGAGCCGCAGAGAGCCGGGAGTTTTCGCTGAGGGGTTGGGTTATAACTTATTTACAGTTGGTTTTATTTTTTTTGATCTATCTGCCAGTATAATTTTCACTTCTCCGTTCTTCTTCTCGATGAACACATCAGCCGGTGTTGGTAAACTAAACACAACCTGCCCGTTACGGGTTAGCTGACTAAAACCAGTGGCTGACAGTTTCTTCAATCCTGTCTTATCTGCTTTTATTACAGAAAGTCCCCGATATTGTCCGGTATATTCAGCACCATCAAAATTCACTTTGAAAGTAGCCGCATTACCTGTTCTCATAGAAACGAGGTCATTGAATGTATACGACCCATCTTCATTTCGCGATCCATCTGGTAATAAATTCTTTTGCAGCCCCAACAGCGTAAGTTTATCAACAGAATAACCCAACACAGTTGCTTTATCATAAATCGCTTTCAGTCTTTCACTGATCAAATTGCCTGTAAAGTCGCGATCTGCATTTCCTTCGATCATCAGCTTACCTCCTTTGCTTTCATATTGCTCCAGAAATTTCAAAATAGGTTCTCTCGCATATTGGGGATTGAGGTAAAGTATGGCATCAAACTTATGTCCATTCAAGATCGGTTTACCATCTATACCAATTGTCAATTGTTTATTCACGATCAGATCTGAAGGCACCAATGCATTCAGGTAACCCGATTTCCAGATTTCCACCGCACGTTCTTCGATCTTCATTTTATCATTGATGTCATAAGTGCCTCTGTTAGCCGTATTCGGATACCAGTTTGATAATGCCTCCATTCCAAATATGACAAGCAGTTTCACATCAGGCAAAGAGGGATTAAATTTATTCAACATTCTGGCGCAGTTCTCATTAGCATTGATCCCTATCACCGCTTCCGCATCTTCCAGATCAAAACGCATGGCGCGTTTATCATTCATGGCATGGTAATGTGTACGCACACCATAGCGGAGATCATTAAACGATTTTACCAGTACCGGTTCAAGGTTGGCATCGTAATACTGGTTATACATGGCATTCTTCGTATGCGCCATGGCTACACCCATTTGGGTAGGCAGAAATGTTTTTTCATCGGTTTGTCCGTATGCACGGGGTGCACTCCACCAGCCTATCCCATTGGCCCAGATCTCATCATTGATGAGGCTGTTATGATAAGTGTTATGGATACCATTGAAGATGTTTTTACCAAAGATCTCCTTCGATTTATTATAGACAGCGGTTTCTACACGTACCCCACCTTTCCGCATGAATTCCATGTACTCATTGATGGCTTTCATCCTTAGTTCCGGCTTTCCGGTTGGTGCATAGCGTCCATCAAACAATGTTTTAACCAGATCCATCCCTGTTTCTTTCTGATAAGCAGCAGCCATGGCGGTTGAATACCAACGGCCGCGGAAAGGCTTGGCTGAATTGGGTTCCATGATCCTTTCTACAAATTTGTTCCCGTATTCATCCAGTGCAAAACCATCAAAGGGAATATCACTGTAAATTTTCATTGCTTCGGCAAACCCATTGATCTCCACATCATCCCAGTTACTGCTCTGACTGCAGTATTCCTGTGTCATGATACAGGCGGTCAACCCATTGAGTGATGCATCCCCTTTGATCTTTACCTGTACCGTTTCTTTATCGGGGAGAGTTGTTTCGCACTGCTTTGTGATATCTTTTAAAGTTGCCGGATCATAAAATCCATCTCCGGTCTTTTTGAATGCATATACTTTGAACAGATCAGATTTCAGCAAACGATCCGCGAAGCGTATGTATTTGGCTTTCACTTCTGCATTGCCATTACCGTTCGCATCCAACGGGGTTTCAGTTTCAATGATCATTCTTTGAGATCCCTCCATGGTCTTGTCTTTGTAATTACCCCATAATTGCAGACCTACTTTTATTCCGTACTTATGTGCCGTTGCCACAATGTTCTGAAAGATCGGGTGCATTTTTCCGAAATCATAAAAACTGACCCCTTCTCTAGCGGTTAAAAAGATCAATGTGTATTTGCAGTTTTTGGCAATACTGTCTATATGTGCCATGTATTTTTTCTCTTCCGTAATATTGGAAGAGATAAACCAGTATCCAATTTCTGGATGATTCTCGTTGGCAAACTCATTCACATAACTGATCTTTTGTGCCGGCAGGTTCATAGCCTGTACAAAAAGGAAAAAGGCGAGTAAGGGGATTGTTCTTTTCATAATAGCTTATTCTGATTTATTCGTTTTTTTAGGAGCTTGTACACCCACTTTCGTTGCCCAGGCTGAATATTCTGTGATCATAGAGGATACCAGCTGTGGATTGATTTTGGCAAGGTCTTTTGTTTCGCAGGGATCTTTCGCCAGATCGTATAGTTCCCAGGCCGGGTCTTCCAGGTCTTTTACCAGTTTCCAGTTTCCTTTACGGATGGCCTGGTTTCCTTCATGTTCCCAACAGTAGGTTCTTTCTCCAATTTTTTTCCCATTCCACACGTAACTCAAACTTTCTCCGGGTAGATCTTTTGCCGTTACACCGGCCAGTTCCAATCCGGTTGGTAACAGATCAATCACATGTCCTATGGCATTGGAAAAACCTGCTTTCGGTTTAATACCTGCCGGCCATTGTATGATACATGGGGTGATCATCCCTCCTTCATGCATAAAGTGTTTGTATTTTTTGAAAGGGGTATTCGACACATTGGCCCAGGGTTCATCATAAGTAACATAAGACCCCCGCTGACCGATCAGTTTGGTGGTATCATTAAAATTCCGGTTGCTCACACTTTCTGCGCATCCACCGTTATCAGATAAAAAAATGATCAGGGTATTTTCATATTGGCCATTCTTCTTTAAAGTGTTGATCATTCTTCCGATATTCTGATCCATTCTGTCGATCATCGCTGCGTATACTGCCATTTTCCGTACCCATGTTTTTTTATCCGTTGCCTGATCCCAGGCAGGAATACCGGCCGTTCTTTCTGTGAGTTGATAACGGCTATCAGTTAAACCCAACTGTTTCATTTTCTGATATCGCTTTTCACGGGTTTTATCCCAGCCCTGTTCATATAGTTTTAAATATTTTGCAACGTCTTCCTCCAATGCATGCATGGGAAAATGCGGTGCCGTGTACGCCATGTATAAAAAGAAAGGTTTATTGGGCTGGTTGGCCTTCTGGTTGTTCATGTATTGAATTGCATGATCAGTAAATGCATCCGTCATATAAAATCCTTCTTTGGGAATTTGATATTCCTTACTGTCTTCTACTACATGCCGCTTACCAACTTCCTGCGGAATGATCTCATAAAAACTATTGGCCCCTGAGATCAACCCGAAATAATGTTCAAATCCACGGGTAAGTGGCCAATGCTGTTCGCGTTCGCCAACATGCCATTTACCTGTCATATATGTACTGTATCCGGCTTTCTTTAGATCTTCTGCAATGGTTGGATATTTGTCATCCAGAAAACCCTGGTAACCGCCTGGTTCAATTTTAGCTTTTGCCTGCGTAACCATCAAACCCATTCCAACCTGGTGTGGATATTGTCCGGTTAACAGGGAGGCTCTTGTGGGACAGCAACGCGCATTGTTATAAAAGCTTCTCATCTTTATACCATTCGCCGCAAGCTGATCAATATTTGGTGTGTTCACTTCTCCGCCATAACAACCAATATCTGAATACCCCATATCATCAGCCATAATGAAAATGATGTTGGGCTTTTGTACGGCTTTATCAGGCGTACCCGAGCTAAGCGAGATAACACCACCGCTTATTACGGCCAATCCTAAAAGAGAGGCAATACCATAGCTGAGATATTTTACTGAAGAAGTCCGTTTGAATGACGATAACATAGGGTATGCTTTTATTTTTTTAGTTTGATCACTTCAGAACCGGCCAACAGGAAGGCCCCGGAGCCATAGGCTTCCCAGCTTTCTGCGTTAAAATTTCTACGCGGGTCTCCACCAATGGGTTGTACCCAACCCAGTTTACCTTCTTCCGTTAAAAGTGTATTTAAACCTGTCCATGCTTTTTTAACAGCCGGCAGAAATGTTTTTTTATCAAGTATCTTTTGATTCACACCCCAGGCCAATGCATAACAGTTGAACCCCGAACCACTGCCTTCACCACCGGGATAAGCTTCCGGATCCAGCAAACTGGTACGCCATAAGCCATCTGCCTGCTGAAGTGATAATAAACGATCGGCCATTTCTTTGAAAAGATTGATATAGAAATCACGTCCTTCATAGTTCTTAGGCATCTCTGTTAAATACTTTACCAATCCACCCATTACCCAGCCATTGCCTCTTGCCCAGAATAATTTTTTTCCATTGGATTCTTTTTTTCCGTTACCATTTGCATCCCATAAATAAGATGCATCACGTGCAAAAAGGTGTTCTTCCGTATTGAACAATAGGCGATAACATTGTCTGTATAATGTATCACTCAAAACCAGATAGGAAGGATCCTTCATGGTTTTAGCCAGTTGTGCCATAGTAGGTGGCGCCATAAACAATGCATCACACCACCACCAGGTAATGCCATGCGTCTTGGCTTCTTTACCCGGAACCTCTTTCATCTTTTGCAGAGAATCCAGTGTTGATTGCAACATGCGTTTGTCTTTCTTTAGCCGGTACAGATCAATATAAGTCTGACTGATCGCATAGTCATCTGCATGATCATACCTTCTGCCTGCTTTCCACTGCATTCTTTCCCCCATTGCCATCATTGAATCGAGCAGCACATCTGATTGGGTAGTTTTATACGCAGCAAATACTCCGGCATAGAATGCACCATTGGTCCAATCTTTCAGGGTTTGCTTATTGGTATGTTTCATTTGCCAATCCGCTACTTTTAATAGGGTTGGCTTGATATAATCTGCCGCAAACAGGTTTTTCTCCTGTGCCTGAACCCCTGTACAGAAAACCATACTCAGCATACAAGCTGACAAAATGTGTATTTTTTTCATTTGCCTATTTTTCATAAATGTTCATTTCCAGTTCCAATGCACCAGATCCTTACTCCAGGCCAATCCGATGGATGCATTCTTATCAAAATCACCGTCCTTTTCTGTTTTGGGTCCTGAGCCATGAAAGAATAATAGATACCGATAGTCTGTATGCTCTTTTCTGTCAAGTACAAAACCTGCTGTGATACGCCCTTTTGCCCAAGTCCATTGTTGCTGCCCCAGTGTGATGAGTTCTTTCTCATCGGTCCAGTTTACCAGATCCTCTGATCTTTTCACACCTATTCCGTTTTCCGGTGAATGAAACATGATATACTCATTATTCACAGGAAGGATACAAACATTTTCACCTGCAGGTATATGTCCTGAATAGGTCCAGTGTTTCAGATCATAAGAAAATGAGCGGCTGGCTCCATTCTGTTTATAAAAGATCCACCACTTATTTTTTTCATTTTGATCCTGCATGATAAACGGATCGATCATCCTTCCCATATCTTTTTCTGCTACTTCCTCTCCTTTCACTTTCAACAATTCCGGCTCAGTCCAATGTTCAAGATCCTTACTACGTATGGTAAAGAGCCGGGCGTTTTCATTACCAAACTTCACACCATCCTGTAAGCTATAACCCGGACGGGGATAAGTTTGTAAGCACATGACCCATTCGTCCTTGTATTGTACAATACTGCCCGGACTGGAATAATCCAGTGAAGCATCTTTGGGTGTGATCTTTTGCACGGGAGACCATTTTACAAGATCCCTGCTTTTACTCACAGCCGTATACATATAGATCTTACCGTCTTTTTCTATCTCTGTGAGTGTGAAAAAGAGATAGTAGACCTCTTTGTCATAAAACGGCAAAGGATCACGGTAAGCGGTAACCTCATTGCCTTCAAACAACACAGATGACTTCAGGTTATCCAATGACTGCCCATATAACATCCCCGATATGTTAAGCGCCATGAATAAATAACAATACCTCCATTTGCTTTTTGGCATCCCGTTTCTGTTTATTTAATTTTTTTTCCCTTGGGTGCTTTCTGAATTTTTTTCAGCAGTTCCATCAGTTCTTTTACTTTTTCCGGATTCTCTTTATATAGATTATGATCTTCATGAATATCTGTTTCCAGATTATACAATTGTCCGATAGGTCCGCCCGGTTCTGGTTTTACATCCACAGGAACCGTAAATCCACCGGAACCTAATTTGGTGATCAGCTTCCATGAGCCCTTTCTGATATCCAATGTTCCTTTAGAAGAAATATTTACGATAGCTTCCTGATCAGGAATGGTAGTGGCTTTTCCGGTGAGGATCGGTAAAATGGAATAACTGTCTTCTGTTTCAAATTTTTCAGAATGATTACCGATCAGGTCTGCACAGGTTGACATAAAATTGGCCAGTGTGGTAGCCACACCGCTAACCGTACCTGCCTGTACCTTTCCAGGATAACGCACGATCAATGGAACACGGTGGCCTCCTTCAAATGCATCGCCCTTCATGCCCCTGAATTCACCTGCTGCCTTGTGATCAAATTGCTGAACAAAGTTTTCGCGCCAGTAAGGGCCGTTATCACTGGTGAATACCACCATAGTGTTTTTAGACATGCCCAGGCTATCCAGTAAATGCATGACCATTCCTACTGCATCATCAACTTCCTGCACATAATCACCATACTCTCCTGCTTTTGATTTTCCGATATAATTTTTACCGGGCATCCAGGGAGTATGTGGTGCGGGCATCGCAAAGTATAAGAAGAAAGGGTCTTTCGAATTTTTCTGTTTACTTATAAAATCATTGGCCTTACGGGTAAAGAAAGGAAGTACATCAAAAAAATCAAAAGAGGGTGCCATTAAACCTTCTCTATAGAAAGGACCCGTATAACCAGACTCAAGTTTATTTCCTTTGGTGTAGCCGGTAGGTTGTTCAATCAGTTTATCATTTTCCAGATATACATAAGGTGGCATATCCAATGAAGCCGGCAAAACAAATGAATAATCAAAACCCTGCGTTCTTGGGCCTCTCGAAGGGGCCTTAGAGAAATCAATTTGCTCGGGTTTCATTTCATCAAGAATGCCATAGAGGTTATTCTTATTATTCTCAGGTTTCAATGAATCTTTAAAAGCATCCTGTGGAACCCAGTCTAAACCGAGATGCCATTTACCCACTACGGCTGTCTGGTATGATTTTGTTTTCAAAAGATCAGCCACCGTTGGCAATCCTTCTTCAATCAGGGTTCTGCTGTAACCACGCAATACACCAATGGGCAAACGGCTTCTCCAGGGATAGCGACCTGTAAGAATGGAATAACGCGAAGGTGTACAAACAGAAGATGTTGTATGTGCATCTGTAAAACGCATACCCTGTTTGGCCAGTTTATCAATATTGGGCGTATTGATCTTGCCCTGCAGGTTATTTACAGATACATCGCCATAACCCAGATCATCGGCAAGGATATAAACAATATTGGGCAGCCCGGATTTGTTTTGTCCGAACAGCATACCCGACGATAATAGCAGCATACAAAATCCAAGCATTTGAAAATACCCGGTCCTGTTCTTTTTGAGGGATTGTGTGTTGATCATCATTGTACTTTATCTGATTTTTGAATACCGTATTTATAATTTTTTAAAAAAATTGTTCTTAGATCTTTTGGCAGACTTAGTCTGTCGCCTGTCTTTTTCATATAGTCAGACAGTTCGATGATCAGCTCATCCGAAAGGTTCGCAAACTTCTGATCGAACATCAGGTTAACGCTTTCTTTAGGATCGTTTTGAACATCATATAGTTCCACATATTTTTCATCCTTAAACATATCCACGATCAGTTTATACTTTCCTTTCACAACACAGCGTTGAGAACTTCCTAAAGATCCGTTTCCATCATATTGTACAAAGATGGATTGTCGATTTTGAGGCTTCCCCTGTAACAATGGCAACAAGGATTGACCATCCATCGTAGCAGTACTCTTCATGCCATTATAGGCTAATAAGGTAGGCAGAAAATCCACGAGACTGATCAAAGCATCGGATTCTTTAAGGGCTATATGCTCGCCTGCAGGCATTTTCAGAACAAAAGGCACTTTAGCAGACTCTTCATACATGCACATTTTTTGCCATAACGAATGACTGCCCAGCATTTCTCCATGATCGGCAGTAAACAGGATAATGGCTTTGTCATATAAACCTTCTTCTTTGAGCGCAGTGATAACGCGGCCCACTTCATCATCCAGTAATTTGACCAGACCCATGTATTTGGCCCAGATTCCCCGCCATTGCTCACGGGTATATCTTGATCCGATAAACCCCGTAAGATTATACATCTGTAAAGGTGATTGACCAGGGTACCATTGGCCTATATTCTCAGGCAATACAAAATCATTTTCTGCTACCATTGAAAAATAGGGCTCGGGAATACTAAATGGCGGATGAGGTGCCAGGAACATAGTATTCAACAATATTGGTTTTGTCTTATCCCTGTTCTTGATAGCCTTGATACTTTCATTTGCGATATACCGATCAAGGAAATAATCGATTCCTTCTTTATACAAACCAAAAGAGGGTGTTGAATAAGAACGCAATTGTGTATGCGATCCCGAAACCAATTCCGGTGCATTGTCTTTATACTGCTTACCGCCCGGTTTGCTTTTCTTTTGTTCCTTCATCCATTCGCTATAATTCTCCTGGGTAATCCATTTGGTTTTGGTAGAAGGATCTTTGTCCATTTTCTCTTCAGTGAAAAAATGTTGTTTCCCTACATGGTAACTATCCCATGTACCTTCCAGTAAACGATAGAGATTGGGAATTCCTGATTTAGTATTTCCGAAGACCTCATCATCCTTTTCCCAGGGATTGATCATTGAACCCGTTCGATTAGCATACATTCCCGTAAAAAAAGATGACCGTGATGGCGCACACAGCGGCACAGCACAATATGCACGGGTAAACTTAACTCCATCTTTGATCAGTGCATTGATATTAGGCGTTAAGGGGCCCAATACATCTGTACGTAACTGATCGGCCATGATAATGATCACAGGTGCTAATTCCTTTTTTTGTGCAAAAGCAGTTATGCCAGGCAACAAAACGATCAATATCCTTACACAGATTCTCTTCATGGTGATATCAATATCTTTTAGCTAATGCCGGGTTTACTTCATTCATGTATTTTAGCAATTTCGCTTCCAGCTGTTTTACTCTCTCAGGTTCCTGCTTTGAAATATCATTGATCT
>CANGOX010000099.1 GCA_947455605.1 Chitinophagaceae bacterium | reverse complement strand
GCAATTATCAGCTGCACTCGCACTTACCACTACGGCTGCTCCGCATTTACCTGCATCGTTGCTTACCGACTTATCTCCATTGGTTGTGATCACAGGGATCGTATTATCCGTTACAATGATCGTTTGAGTAACCGGTACCGCATTGTTAGTGTGGATATCCGTTACATTCCATGTGATGGTTGTTGTACCTACTGGATATGGATCGCTTAATGGTTTGCTGTCGCTTCTCACACCGCTTGGTGCACCTACGCCGCAATTATCCGCTGCACTGGCACTTACCACTACTGCTGCATCACATTTGCCTGCATCGTTAAATACTGACTTGTTGCCATTACTTGTGATCACAGGAAGCTGGTTATCTACAACGGTGATGGTTTGGATACAGTTAGCTGCATTGCCTGCTTTATCGGTCACTTTAATATTGATCTGTGTTTCTCCAACAGGGTAGTTTTTGCTATATCTTCTAGAAATATACGTTCCAATCTGGCTTACATCACCTGTTAATGAAATATCATCAACATAGAATAATGGTGTAGCTGACGGGTTTACATCCACATAAGGAGAGGTACCGGTTGCATTTGAGGTTGCTGGATAGAAATCGAATGCGCCCAGTTTATTCAAACCGGCTGTCCCATTATACTTAAGCGAATACTGCCATGATTTAACAAAAACACCATTAATATACAGACTTGTCTGATTGGTATTTTGATTGATCAATTGTTTTACTTCAAACCATTGTCCTTGCGGATATGCAAATGAGGTAGCTGTACCGGCTGCATTTAAACTTCCTGATCCATTTGATTTAAAATAGACCTGGTGTGCATATTCCTGTCCTGGAGTTTCCGTTTTCTGCAGGTTATAATAACCTGTATTACCTACCGGAACATACATCTTAAAGCTCAAGGTCCAATCGCCGCTCGTCTGGTTGCCAATCTTAAATAATTGATCAACCGGTCCGCCTGTTGAAGCACCTGTTACTTTTAAGCTATACGGTGCACTAAAGAACTGCTCTGCACTTACCAAAGCAGAGTTTCCGCCAGGCCATGGAGACCATTGTGGTGATTGACCACTAACATCCCCTAATGTATAAGTATCCAGGTCATCTGTATGTGTAACAATATTACAATTATCTGTTATCACCGGAGCCGGTATTACCACATCAGCTGCACAGGTATTTACGATATTATCTACGGTAACCGGCGCTGCACATACGATTACAGGAGCCTGGTTGTCTACCACAGTTACACTAAATGTACCGATCGATGTACCTACTGCATTAGTAGCCGTTGCAGTTACATTAGTGGTTCCAATCGGGAAGAAGCTTCCGGGCTGTATAGAATAGGTAATCGTTGAAGCAGGAACCGCTATAGATTCTGTAGCTGCAAAGTTTACAACTGCACCACACTGTCCTGCATCATTGCTAACCGAAATATTCTGAGGCACTACAATTACCGGTAACAAGCCTTTTACAACCACATTGAATGAACAGCTCGCCGTTAAGCCAGCTGCATCTGTAGCTGTATAGGTAACCGTAGTTGTACCGATCGGGAATGTTGATCCGCTGGCAAAACCTGAGGTCAATGCTGTTGTTACACCTGAACAATTATCTGTTCCAACCGGTGTGGCATAATTTACTGTTGCGCCGTTGACACTGGTAGCAATAACATTCTTATCACCAGGACAAACAATCACAGGTGGCTGGTTATCAACCACTCTTACATTAAAGCTACAGGTAGAAGTATTACCGGCTAGATCGGTTGCTTCAAAAGTATTGGTGGTTATTCCGATAGGGAAAGTTGAACCGGATGCAAGGCCCGCAATTTGCCTGATACTTACACCTAATCCTGTACCGATTCCCCATGTACCACAACCTCCGTTGGAACTGAAAATGTTCCATCCTGTATAATCTCCGGTTTCAAAACTTCCATTAACAAGATTACTGCCGGTTAATGTTATATTATCCAGTAATACATCGAAGAAGAAATTATTAACCGTTGCATCAATAATCTGCAGACGGATAGTTTGGCCCGCATAGGCAGAAACATCAAAACTATAATGCGTCATCGGGGTAGACAATGGATCGCCCGGATTGGTTTTAAAGATTGTCTGCAGCAATGCATTAGTAGATGCATTTCTGATTTCTACTGTTACAAATTGTTGATTACTGAATGAACTGTAATGGTTATTGTATTCCATATCAAAACCAAGCTGAGAACTACCCGCTGATATGGTCACGTCCTGATACATATAATGCGTGCTGCCGCAATTTTGCAGAAACACTGCCATCTTCTGTCCATCAGTCGGATTGAAAGTGAGCGGTAAACCTGGTGAATTTTGAATCTCGTATGTGCCGTTTGCATAATCGAAGAACTGCATACCGCTGTTCAGAACATGAACACCAGTAGCTGCCGATCCTGCACAATTATCTGTTGCAACAGGCAGGCTATAATTAACTACAGCACCGCACTGGTTAGGTACAATATTTACTGTAATCGGCTGTGGACAAACTATTGTTGGTGCTGTTACATCCATTTTGGTTACCTGAATACTACAGGTCCTGCTATTATTGGAAGCATCGGTTACTGTAAATGTTACTGTTAAAATACCGGTTGCATTTAAAACAGTTCCTGCCGCAGGACTTTGGGTAATTACCAAAGCATTGGTCGGTGTACAATTATCACTAACGGTTAGCAGGCTTCTATAATCAGGTAAAACTGCGCTACAATTAGCATTCAGATCAATGGTTTGTGCAGATGCGCAAACAATGATTGGTGGTTGATTATCCGTAACTATTACCGTTTGAGTACAGGTTTGTGTATTGCTATAAGCATCGGTTGCTGTCCAGGTAATGGTAGTTGAGCCTTTAGGATAAGGAGCATTCAATGCCAAAGCATCACTTCTTACACCGGCCACTGTTACACCCGGACAATTATCCGTTGCACTTGGAGCAGTTGGTGTAAAGCTGTAAGTACAAACGCCGGCATCTGATGTATGTGTAATATTTCCAGCACAATTAATAGTGGGTCTTTGATTATCTGTTACTGTAACCGTAAAGCTACAGGTAGTAGAATTGCCAGACTCATCCATTGCTTTGAAAATATTGGTAGTAGGACCAATCGGGAAAGTAGATCCGGAGGCTAAACCACCAATTTGTGTAATTGTGATCTGACCGGCACCTAATTTGGTACCATCTACCCATTTCCATCCGCCAAAGTTTTGTGAAGCATCACCGGGTTCTACATAAGAAGGATCACTATGATCCTGGTATCCACCCACCCAGGTACTTCCACCATAAGGAGCAAGGAAGTTACTTTCTGCCAGCGTATTAATAGATGCCAGATCACCACCGATAGCCTGAGCCGATGAGCGTGAGCTTAACCATCCGGCAGATGCGGTAGAAATATAGTATGTATGCCCGCCAAAAGTTCCTATAAGGGTGTAGTTGGCAAAAGTAGTATTGATAACAGAATTAAACTCAACAATAGAGCGGTTACTGTTTCCTTCAGGAAGATCATTCCATGTTCCATTATTGTATAATTGTATATAATCTTCTTGTGTGCCATTGTAATTATTAGGCTCGCCCGGATTAAAGAAATTGAATGCAGATCCACTACAATTATCTGTAGCAGTTGGTGTAGCAAATGTTACCACTGCACCGCAAACATTCGCGTTATTATTAACAGCTATCGGAGCCGGGCAAGTAATTACCGGTGCCGTAACATCTTTTTTATCTACAGTAATGGTACAGGTACTGCTGTTATTAGAAGCATCCGTAACCGTAAAGGTTATGATGATAGCCCCTTTAGTACTCACCGATGTTCCCGCTGCAGGGCTTTGTGTAATTACCAAAGCATTGGCAGCTGTGCAATTATCGGTTGCCGTTAACAGGCTTCTGTAATCAGGTAGAACGCCACTACAGCTTGCATCCAGATTAAGTATCTGATTGGCAGGACAAACAGCAATAACAGGTGCTACATTATCAGTAACCGTTACATTAAATGTGCAGGTTGCAGTTCCACAACTATTGGTTGCGGTAATTGTAACTGTTGTAATTCCTTTATTAAATACGCTGCCGCTGCCATCACCAGTGCCGCTGCCACTTGTTGCTCCTGTAAACGCATAGGCAACTGTTGGAGCCGGACTACCGGTAACGGTTACTAATGAAGAATAAGTAACCGTATTATTACATGTATTGGATAATGTATTAGCAGTCTGATTGCCAGCACAACTGGTGAAAGCAGGTGCTGTACATGGTGGCTTTACGAATGAGATCACCGCGTTGTTAGAAGTTTGAGTGTTGTGGTTGACGTCTACGAACTGCGCATGCACCACGTCATCACCAATGCCATTTTGGTTTACCAGGGTGAAAGTTATTTTACCGTTTACGTCGGTCGTGCCGGTAAATGTCTGTCCCACTTCTGGTCCGCCAACCACTGTGAAGGTCACAGACGTGTTGGCTACAGGTACTGTTTGATTAGTTGAAAGATCTGTAGTAACCTGGGTTGCTGTAAGAACAACGCTAGTACCCACGTTCTTTGTATCAGTTGCCGGGGTTAAGCTTATGTTATCGGAATGAGTAGGCGGCAGAAAACGGCCGGCCGGTCCAAAGCGAACAATGCTGGCGTTGCTGCTAGTAGAGCAATCAGGGAAGATCGTGCCATTCCAATATGTGATGTAAAAATATCCGTCAGGTCCTACGTTCGCCTGGTCGCCATATTCTCCACCAATAGGTTTGGAGGCAATGACCGTGGCCGTTGGTGCTTTCGTGAAGTCATTGTTGGGAAATTTCCACATCGTGACTGTTCCGCTACCGCCATCATTTGAGACAACTACCTGATCGGTGCCTACTACGCCAAAAGCCATACCATCAGGACTTCCTCCATAATTATTGACTAGCGTGAAGACAGGTACGTCGGAAGCTGGATTAGGGAGAACACGCTTGTAAACTTGCATTCCACCTGCGGCGAATATGAAGTTTCCTGTAGCGTCAATCGCTATTCCATCGCCGCTAATGCCACAATAACCAAGATTACGGTTATCCACAGGATCGATGACATAGCCACCAGCCGTGATAATACTATGATGGCCATGCGAATTCAACTGCGGATCCACAACTATGCCCCAGGGGCTGCCATTGAGGGGATCACTAGTGATAGTGGCCGTCTCCAGATCTACCCGCACAACGCCAATATTGCTATTAAAATAAACCGTACCATCCGGATATTGTGTGAAGTTGTAGCCGCCGTTTATCGTTTGCCCGGTTTTGGGTCCGGTGCGATAAGTTAGAAGACCTAAGTTGGAAACAGGATGAACTGTACCAATGCCACCAGGTGCGGGTACGGTGGTTGACAAGTCAACCTTGAACAGGTTGCCGGTATAATAATCTACTGTATAGACGTTTCCATGGCTGTCAAAACCGTAACCAGTTGTTGTGGTAATATTTGGCAGGGAAGCAACCAATTCCTGGGTGAAACCTAAACCTGGAGCTGTATTAGCGAAAGGCTTACATGGACACGGAGTGAGGCTTGGGACGGTCGGGTTAGCGTCGTCACAGTCTCCACCTGTGGTGACGTATCCAGCAGGAGTCGTCGCAGTAACCGGCGATAGACTGTTGTCTCCTTGTAAAACAATATTTGGATCTCCGAACCCGTCACCGTCTGCATCCCGGTAATATATGGGGGTTGAAGGGGTAAGCACTTGGTCAAATGCACTACCGTTATATTGAGCAGTGCACAGGTTAGTTTCAGTTGCATCGCCCCCGTTGTAATCGTAGTAGGCTCTGGATGTGCCATTAGTAAAGGTGAGCTGGGCACTTACCCAGGCAAATAAAGTTGAAGAACCGACTTTCTGAACTCTCAGGCTGTTTGGGCCGTTGGGGTTCCATGCGCCAGTGAGTAACGCAGCATTATTTACTGTAAAAGTTTGAAGCGCCGCGCCACAAGTACAACCGCCACTTGGGTTAGCACCAACAGATCCTAATGAGGTACCGTTGAGGAAGAAATTATATGTGTCACCCGAGTTGCAAGTGTTAAGAATCGTAAAGGTGATCTGCGTTGGAGCAGCTGCAACGACTTGTGATTTACCTGAATGGTAATAATTTGCCGAGGCTCCTGAAACAACACAAATCAATAATAGCAATAAGTGTAAACGTCTTAACATAAAAGCAGGTTTAGGTTTGGTATAAATTCTTATTGACACGAATAAGCCCTGAGGGCTTACATTAAAAAACTTTCTGTTAATTTCCTTAGCCTCCTCCTTTTCTGGTAATGGGGGGCATTAACATAATAACATGATTTGAACTCAAGGCTGGCTAAGCTGAGGATAATGGATTTTTGGGGAGGATTCAACTCTACAGATTCACGAAAACTACAATTACGGGAAGCTATATGAATTAAGAAACCGGTAAAAAATTATGGTACCAGATACCATTTTTTGTATCTGAACTACCAATGGCCACTTTAGGTGTATTTACTTTTTTACCAATATTTCGTCTAAATGTAAAATATAAAGCAGCTTACAAAAGAATCAAGTTGATGAACGATAGGAAATAGTAGACCAAAGACTATATATTGTAGATATGCCTAAAATAAGCTGGCGTTTTTTAACATTTCTGCAATTTATCAGGGGTAAGTTTCGCAGCGGGTGTTCAGTAATTACATACAAACGGCCCTGTTTCGGTAAAAACAGGGCCGTACGCTTTGATCTTGTATGCTTATTTAAGTGTTGGCTGCAGCACAATTCTTTCAGATACCACTTTAGTAATCTTCTCTTTTGAATAATAGGCCGGAAAATACTGGTCGGTAGCCCATAGATTGAATAAGTTCTTGTAATATGGGCTTGTTGCGTCTCCCGACTGACCTGGTGTATTGATCATAACCGCCTTGTCCCAATCACCGGTATCAACGATCAGGCGAAAACTTGCGCCACTTACCTGGTTATCTACACTGCCCGAGGCTCCGGGCGTGTGTCCGTTACCACCTCTGGGCATTGGACCAATAGTCAGTTTTTGCTTCCAGGCATTGGAAACGATTCCATTGAGCGGATGCACCATCGTTATATGTTTGTACTTCTCCTGTCCGTAGATCCATTGATCAATATTGGGGCCTAATTTGATTTTCAGTTCATTTACTGCATTATCAAAGGATTCCTTTAAAAAAGCATTTCTGCCCGCTACCGGGTTTGCGCCAAATTTCTGATCGGGAGATTGTAGCCATCCGATCAGCTTTGACAGTTGTAAGGTTACCAGCCCTTTTACCGCATCGGGTACAAAACGTTTCCCCGCCAATAACATCAATTGACGCTCCCACATAGCATAGATAGCTGCTGGCACCGATTGTTTATCCAATACAAAATTCCAGTTCTGTAATTTTTTCTTTGCCTGTTGCGAAAAGGAATTTTCAAAACCTACCGGCTCCAGCATAGGCAGCAGGGTTCGTGCAGGTATGGACAAATAATCGGTTTGTAAGGCTTTCATCTGATCTATCGTGATCTTATCATTCTTTCCCAAAACCTCATTCACCCGATTACCCCGAAAAGGATCCGCCCAGGTATACCCTACTGCATCCCAGTGGGTATAATCCAATGGCGTTACATTTTGATTGGCAGTTGCAAAGAAACCTTTCGGAGGATTTAAGAGGTGCGGTCTTTCTTTGATGGGCAGGTAGCCAGCCCATTCATATCTTCCATCACCCGGTACCGGAACCAACCCACTAAAATTTTTTCTGACCGGTATGATACCTACAGCCTGCCAGCCAATATTACCTTTCTTATCAGCCCAGATCATATTTTCACCGGGTATATGACTATAACTGCAGGCCTCCCTAAAAGCATCCCATGTTTTAGCCTGGTCTATCCGCAATGAAGCAAGATAGGGCGCACCTCCGGGCTCAAGCCAGGCACAACGCACAGCATAAGCTTTGTGATTAACCGAATCAATGAAAGTAACAGGGCCATGTTGCGTATATCGTAACACAACTTCTTTATTTCTCTCTCCTTTCACTTTGATCGTTTCACGGATCTCTTTCATAGTAACCCAATTGCCTTTGTATCTGTATTGGGAAAGATTAGATGGATTGAGATCATATACATACAGGTCTTCTCCATCTGTTTCATAAATGGTAAGTCCCCAGGCACCTTCTTCATTATGTCCGATAGATACACCGGGTATCTCAGGCTCTCCTCCTCCAATTACATTCCATCCGGGTGCCACCAGGTGAACCATATATCGCAAAGAAGGAACAGCGATCTTCCTGTGTGGATCATTGGCCAGCATAGCATGCCCGCTGGCTGTTCTGCTGCCACTTACTATCCAGTTATTACTTCCTTCCACACCATGCTCTATGGGATTATAGGAATGTGGCAACTGTTCATTCAGTTGATTCATTACTGCATCCGGATCTTCTTCTGCCATTGAGAGATCGCCTTTCTGAAACAGGATATCCTTCCGGTAAGCATTGTATAATTCTAATATATCATTGAACAAAAGATCTCCTCTTATCTCTGCATCTAATTTGATCTGCGGATCTTTTGGATGATACCATACCAATTCTTTTACCTTCGCATCACCCACTCTTGCCACGGCTCTGCCTGTATTCAATTCATCTGTTATATTGCCCAATAATCCCTGGTGTCTTGAGATCACCACATTCACCGTCCATTTACCCGGCAATATTTTCAGCATCCTGAATTCGACTGGTAGTTTTTCAGGATGTAGCAACACTTCATCAATATACCTGTTCACACCTTCTACATATGCATAAATGATCGCTTCTCCCTGCGGGTGATAGTGGTTGAGTTCTTTTTTCATATCACCCCTGAACTGAAACAGTCTTGTACCGATATCTCTTTTCATTTCCCTTGGTCCTAGTATTTCTGCAACTGTTCCGGTAGCCTGCCTGCGCCATACCTCAAACTGAAAAAGCCTGTCTTTCGCAGCACAATACCCCTGTGCAAAAAAAAGATCGTGCTGATTGGCTGCATAAATATGGTTCACCCCCCATTGATCTCGCAGTATTTCTACCGGTGCCTGCAAGCCTTTTAATACTAATGTGTTTTTGGTTTGTGCGGATAGTTGTACTACTATCAACCACAAAAAGATAGTTACGAAAGATTTCAGATTTAGCGGCTTAGCGTGCATAACAGGGGATTAAAGAAGGATTGATGAAAGTTAGTATAATCCTATGAATTTTTTGTTATCCGGGAAATCTGTAAATTTCATTTATCATCTAACGTCATATGAAAAAGAAGTCTCTTAGTTTTTTCCGTTACCTATTGTCTTTCACAGGAAAGGTGGTTCCCATGATCTCCTCTCTTTTGCTCGTTTCAGGAACAACAGATCCATTGATTCCGGAAAAAAATACTGATCGGAAAGCAACACCCAATATCATCATCATACTTTGTGATGATCTGGGTTATGGAGATCTGGGAATGTATGGTGCTTCCTTATATAATACACCTAATCTTGATAAACTTGCAGGACAAGGCATGCGCTTCACAGAATTTTATGCAGCACAGGCGGTATGTTCAGCTTCAAGAGCGGGATTGCTGACAGGCTGTTACCCAAACCGGATTGGCATCACCGGCGCTTTGGATCACAATAGTAAAAATGGATTGAGCAAGGAAGAAAAAACGATTGCAGAGATCGTAAAAGAAAAAGGATATGCTACTGCCATATTTGGTAAATGGCATCTGGGTCATTACAAAGAATTTCTCCCTTTACAACATGGCTTTGATGAATACCTCGGTCTACCTTACTCAAATGATATGTGGCCTGTAAAATATGATGGTACACCTTATACAGACACAACAACTTACAGAAGCAAATACCCGCCTTTACCCTTGATCCGGAATAATGATAAAACGGAAACGATCCGCAATCTGGATGATCAATCAAAACTAACAACGCTTTACACAGAGAATGCTGTTGATTTCATCCATCGTAATAAAACCAAACCTTTCTTTCTCTACCTGCCACATTCCATGCCACATGTGCCCTTAGCCGTTTCTTCTAAATTCAAAGGAAAAAGCAAACAGGGTTTGTATGGCGATGTAGTAATGGAGATAGACTGGTCGGTAGGCGAGATCATGAAAACATTAAAGAAAGAGGGCATTGAAAATAATACACTGCTTATTTTCACAAGCGATAATGGTCCCTGGTTAAACTTTGGCAACCACGCAGGTTCCACCGGTGGTTTGCGTGAAGGAAAGGGAACCAGTTTTGAAGGCGGACAAAAAGAACCCTGCATCATGCGTTGGCCGGGTGTGATACCTGCCGGTACCATTTGTAATAAACTCGCATCAACGATTGACCTGTTACCAACAGCCGCAGCCATTGTAAATGGAAAATTGCCCGAACATAAAATTGATGGGGTAAGCATTCTATCATTAATGAAAGATGAGAAAGATGCCAATCCGAGAGATGTGTTCTTTTATTATTACAGAAGAAATAATCTTGAAGCCGTTCGTAAAGGCCAATGGAAATTGGTATTGCCACATGAAGGCCGTTCCTTTGAGAACCAGCAACCCGGCAATAACGGTTATCCGGGTATTGCCCCTGAAAATATAAAATTTGATATGGCTTTATATGATCTGCGAAGAGACCCCGGTGAAAGATATGATGTACAAAAGACCTATCCCGAAGTTGTAAAAGAATTAATGGAACTGGCCGAACAGGCAAGGGATGATATGGGTGATGAGATACAGAAACGGAAAGGGAAGAATATGAGAAGCAGTGGTTTAGTGAAACCTCAATAGTTATTGTTGGTCATAAGACCAACAACGGCATTAACGGGATCATAAAACCTCTAGCAACTATTTTATGCCTGAGATAACAACCATTCTTTGAGCGAAGCAAATGATGCATTCATTGAAACGCTTTTCTTTTCTTTAGAAAAGAGAGGCTGTGCAGATTCAGGAATTTCTATTTTCTTACCAGTCATCGCTTCTACTATATCAGGAAATTTAACAGGATGCGCTGTTTCTAAAATGATCCCTTTCAGTTCGTGATGTGCAGACAGATATTGTTCTAATGCATCATAAGCAACTGCTCCATGTGGATCTAATGTGTAACCAAACTGTTGGTATACATCTGCAATGGTCTGTTTTGTGATCTCATCACTTACCGTATAACCGCTGATCTTATCTTTGATCGTTTCATAATTATTGCCAAACAATTCCATTACACGAATAAAATTACTCGGGCTTCCCACATCCATTGCATTGGAAATGGTTGGCACTGCTGTTTTGGGTTGATAGCTTCCGCTAAGCAAATATTGAGGCACTGCATCATTCACATTACAGGCAGCAATAAAATGTTCAATAGGCAACCCACTTACATGCGCCAGTAATCCTGCACAGATATTTCCAAAGTTACCGCTGGGTACAGCTATTACAGGAGGATGTGTTTTATCTTGCCATTGCTGGTAGGCAAAGAAATAATATAGTTGTTGCGGCAACCATCTGGCTACATTAATAGAGTTAGCAGAAGTAAGCGTTAATGCCTTATTCAGATCGGCATCCATGAACGCATCTTTTACCATAGCCTGACAATCATCAAAACTTCCGTTTACTTCAAGGGCTTTGATGTTTTGTCCGCAGGTGGTTAATTGCAGTTCCTGAACAGGGCTCACTTTCCCTGATGGATACAAGATAACTACCTCAACTCCATCCACACCTAAAAACCCGTTGGCAACAGCTCCACCGGTATCTCCCGATGTAGCCACCAATACCGTAACTTTTCCTTTTTGCTGTTCTGAGAAATAACCCAGACAACGGCTCATGAACCGCGCACCTACATCTTTAAAAGCTAATGTGGGTCCATGAAATAATTCAAGCGAGGAAATGTGATCGTTCACTTTCACTAATGGGAAAGGGAAGTTGATGGTTTCAGAAACGATGCGGTATAAACTTTTCTTATCAATGGTATCACCCACATAAGGTTCCATGATCAGAAAAGCCAGTTCTTCTTTGGAATAACCATCCATGTTTTTAACAACAGATGGATCAATTACCGGAATCGTTTCAGGAAAATACAACCCTTTATCCGGCGCCTGCCCTTTGATCGTGGCTTCGCGGAAACTTACATTTGGGGCTGTTTTATTGAGACTGTAATAATTCATTGCGAATTTTTATTTCACACAGAGGCACAGTTTGTTTTTATCGCGTCTTTGTGTTCATTTTTCAATCATTATTAAACAAACCTTACGCCGGTTTGATTGATATTGGTTACATAGGTATGATGATCCAGAGATAATTTTTCATACACCCCATGCATTTGTTTTTCCACTTCTCTGGCAGTTACTTCATCTTTACTCAGCATAAAAATGGATGGCCCCGAACCCGAGATACCGCCACCTAACGCTCCGGCTTCCTTACTCAGTTGTTTGATCTGATCAAATCCCGGAATTAAAATACTTCTCACCGGTTCTATCAGTACATCTTCCAGAGAACGGCCTATGAGCGCATAATCACTTTTTAATAATCCTGCTACCAATCCCGCAATATTGCCCCATTGGCGTATGGCATCTTTTAATAAGACCTGTTGCTTCAGAATACTTCTTGCATCAGAAGTTCTTACTTCAATTTGCGGATGCACAATGGTTACAAACAATGGTGGTGCGGTAAGTGGAACAATATCCAATGGAAAAATAGAACGTATCAATGTTACTCCCCCATAGATACATGGCGCAATATTATCTGCATGTTTCACACCAGATGCCACTTTCTCTCCATTCATCGCAAAACGGACAAGGTCTTCATTGGTGAATAGGTCACCCAGCAAACGATTGGCAGCCACAACAGCACCCGCAGAACTGGCAGCACTGGAGCCCACACCACTACCGGGTTTAATGTGTTTACAGATCCGTAATTCAAATCCTCTTTTCTCCTCTATCATCTCTTCCTGCATAGCCAGTAAAGCTGCTCCCGCTACATTTAATTCAGGAATCGTTGGCAGGTTATATTCATCTTCATTGATAATGGTAATGCCCGGCTTATCTGTAAAGCAGATACTCATTTCATCATAAGGATCATTCACTGCAAAGCCCAATACATCGAAACCGCAAACCATATTGGCTACGGTGGCGGGAGCGTGAACCTTTACCTCTCCTGCCATTACCCCTCCTGCCTCCCCTGAGAGGGGAGAGAAGAATTGAATAGTATTGAAATGTAGTCTCATTGTTATTAGCTCTAATATTAATTCATACCATCAACCCCCTCCCAGGGGGGCCACGGGGGCTTACCGCGCTACCCTTATAATATCCGCAAACACCCCACTTGCCGTAACATCCGCTCCTGCTCCTGCACCTTTGATCACCAAAGGTTGTTCCGGATAACGATCGGTATAAAATAATACCAGGTTATCCTTTCCATATAAATGATAGAAATCGGATTCAGCAGGTATATGTCGTAAACCAACCGCTGCCTTACCATTCTCATAACTGGCTACAAATTTCAGTTTACAATTTTCTTTTGCCGCTGCTTCATAGATCGCTTTGAAATGTGCTTCCTGTTTGGCCATTTCTTTATAAAAATCATCCACACTTCCTTCAAAACAGGATTGTGGTAAGAAGTATTGATTGCTGATATCATCCATCTCTATCTGCTGCCCGGCTTCACGTGCCAGGATCATGATCTTACGCATTACATCAGTACCCCCCAGATCGAGGCGTGGATCGGGTTCTGTATAGCCCTCATCCTGTGCCTGTTTCACTACTTCTGCAAATGGCTTGGTGCCGTCGTAATTATTGAACACAAAATTGAGTGTGCCGGATAAAACCGCCTGTATCTTATTTACTTTGTCACCGCTACGTAACAGATCATTTAATGTGCCGATAACAGGTAACCCTGCACCCACATTGGTTTCAAACAAAAACTGTGCATTATACTCTCTTGCCAAAGATTTTAATTTCTGGTAAGATGTATAACTTGATGAACAGGCTATTTTATTACAAGCCACTACTGAAACG
>CANGOX010000098.1 GCA_947455605.1 Chitinophagaceae bacterium | reverse complement strand
GGCAGGAATAAATACCAGACAGAAGCGTCAAACACACTACCAGGCAAGTAAAACGAAATAAATTATCAAATTTCACTCTTAATAAACATTAAATATGGATAATAATATTATGATTGGGAACACAACTTGTAAGTCTGCAATCAGGTAGATCATAGACGGCTACCAATACCGTTGATCATAAAACTCAATTCACCTCTCGAACGGACGTCGTATTTTTTATATATATATTTAATCCGTTGATTTACCGCAAATACTGATATCCCTAAACTTAGGGCAATCTCCTTATATGTTTGCCCTTTCATAAGTAGATCAAAAACCTTTAGTTCTTTATCGGTAAGTTTTCTTTTAGATTGCGGCAACCGTATAGCGTCTGTATGGCTTAAGTCTGGCTGCTTTACAGAATCCCTAATATGATATTGAATCAGTTCTTCAATCATGTATTGAGGAAAATGAAGTTTCCCCTCTCTGATAAATTGAAATCCATTAAATAATTCAAAAACTGATGCATGCATATCAATAAAAGCAACCAAGCCCCGTTTTATGAATGGACTGATATCTATAAATGTTTTCCTGGTTCCAAATGTTGCAATTCTGGTTTTTTGATTAACTGTTTTTACATATCCAATAACATCTTTCAAACAATTAAAATCGAGAAAAATAATATCAAACTCATAATCCTCACTCATTATGTCCATTAATTCTCTAAGACTGTGATATATAACAATATAATGTTGGTATTTCATGTCGTTCTGAACAACACTGACCCACTTTTTTGCGTTTTCGGTCTGAACATAAAAAGCTACATTCATAAATATAAAAAAGCTAATAATTACAGTAGTGAAAGAGAAAATCTTCTATACGATCATACATATGAATAAGCAGTGGCATTACGCGGTAAAACACTGCTTATCGTAAACAAATGGCTTCGCCATTCTCACTCACATGAGCATACATTAATATTGAAAAAAGTACTAACCTAGTATTACTACTATATTAGGTTATCAATACAGTAAAGTTCAGTATTTAGAAAGGGAAGTGATTTAGATATATCATCATAATGATGTAAATATGTCTTCATGTATTAGTACTATACTAATCAGACAAACAGGTAAGAGGGGCATAAGGTAGAAATCCATTTGATGATATCCAATACAGACAGGTCAGTTTTCAATTAAACATAAAAAATGCAAATGTGGTTTCTGGTTTAAGCGAGCACTTTCATTTTATGATATTCTGAAAAAGCTTTGGGGCTCATGCCATACTTCTTTTTAAAGCAAAAACAGAAATATGGTACAGAATTGTAACCCAATACGAAAGAAACATCTTTGACATTGATTTGCTTTTGACGTAAAAGCATTTCAGCTTTAACCAGTTTTATATCCTGCAAATATTTCATAGGCGTAATGCCATAAATTTTGCTAACCCATCTTTCTAATGTTGATACACTCATCGACATCTTTTCCGAAAACACATTAATAGAAACTGAAGGTTCATCAACAAGTGATTCCACTACTTTATCAAATTTATTTTTGAACTCAAGTTCAAAACGGCCATTAATATCATTGGTAATTTTAGACATTAATTCATTAGTAATCTGATAATCAGACGAATCTGTCGATTTAAATGACAATAAATTATTGATCTTTAAATATAAATGCTTAAAACTAAACGGTTTAACCAGGTAATCATTTGCCCCCAGTTCCAGCCCCTCTGTTATCTTTTTTTCATCACTCAACCCAGACATAAAAATGATTGGAATATTAGCATAATTAGGATTACACTTCAAAATCCGTAAAATTGAGAATCCATCTAAGGGAAATGGCAACAAAATATCAATCAAAATCAGGTCCGGTATCCGTACATTAATACTTTCTAATGCATTCACCCCATCGCCTGTGGCAATAATATCATACTCATCAGAAAGCATTTGCTTTACACAGTGCAAAAAATCAGTATCATCTTCTATGACCATTATAGTCCTTCTTTTCTTATAATTCATATTGATTTAACTTTTCTTTTTTAATTAATTATGTTTTAAAAAAACCAACAAAAGGATCCTTTACACGATATTTACTTTTTTACGGGCATAATGATAATACCTGTATGGCATTGATATAGATATTAAAAACTCATTCGTATTATCAAAAGACTCGTCAACCCCATAATCAATAAAAAAAACGCCACCCAACTTTTTTATCAGCGTCTGGCAAAGGATCAGACTTAGATCCATATCCCGGATACGGTTAGAACGTGTTGATTTTTTTATTGTTTGAGTTATCTCCGGGGTATTAGAGGCAGACAACTTATTTCTTCTATCGCAAATAGAGAATGTGAATAAATTACTGGAAATACAATGTGAATAAAGCTCTATTATAGCGTTGTTCTTAGCCTCTTTTATGGCAACTAAAAGAAGGCTTTTAAGAATGAACGTAAACTCAAATTTATCCCCGAACAAGACAACATTTGTTGTTGAATAATCTTTTATCTTTATATTTTTATTTGAAATAATAATTTCAAAGTCTGATATAATTTCTGACAGAACTTTATTCAAATCAATCTGTGATATAATTTTTTCTGAGTCATAATTTTCTTTCCCAAACAGAAACATAGAGTAGAATAAATTATCGAGAGATACATTCATTTTCACATAATCCGACTCCAGATTCTTTAACAATTCTTTAATCTCCTCACCTCCCAAAGATTCTGTTCTCAACAAATGAATTAATCCCTTCGTATTAACAATAGAAGGTTTTAATTCATGAGAAATAAGATGAAATATATTATTGCGTATACGCGCATTCGTAACAACCTTCATATCCATTCTATTAATTCATTGTTATTGGTACAGCTAAATCAAATTATTTTCTACTGGTTTTAGAATTTTCATATAAGTTCCTGGAGAAATTTTCGGTAAAGTTTTTAATGAGTTTTAACCTTCCTCTCGAAATCATTCGAAAAGATAAAAGCTCTTTATCCGCTAATTTCAGCAGGTCCCCAATACAAAAAACAGAAGCGCGCTCAAGCGCGTGTATAATGGTTTTATTCTGTGTTTTTGAAGATGCAATTTCAACCTCTCGCAATGGAGTATTTAAAATTTTCAGCTCATACTTATTATGGCATTGAAATGAAATACGTTTACTATACTCACTTAATCTCAATCCAAAAGAAAAGAGCAATCTATCTACTTTGTTAATAAAATGAGTACTAACGCCTGTCAAATCAAGCAGATCTCCGTAACTGAACTTAACCAGGTCACCAATGGTATGAATATTTGCCCTTAAGAGACTGTTTATAAAAAATGTGTTCTTATATTTATCATCGTCGAAACAAAAGTGTATAATTCTTTTGTCAAGAATTGGCACTTCATCCGTATAGGTATTTTGATCGTTTAATTCAAGCATTGTTTCTGTTTTTCATTTTTGTGTTATTGATTCATAAATAATCTACCAATCAAATAACCATACACCTCAATACAGGACATAGTAATACCCGGAGCCATTTCTCCAAAATTCTACTACCTATAAAAAGAATAAATAAACTATGTAACCTATAGTTAAGGTATTCTATGAGCTGAGGCGCATGTAATTCTTAATAATTATAAAATATATTCATTAATTCATTTCCGTTGTCTTAAAACGCTCTATTGGGTAGAACAAGCTATACAAGTCATTGCGATTAGAAATACCCAATTTGGCATATATTTTACTCACTCTTTTGTTAACGCCATCAACAGTCAATTTTAATTCAAATGCCATTTCTTTGTAAGAACTTCCTTTTAATAGCAATGAAACACAAGCTTTTTCTTTCTCGGAAAGAGAAGAATTTAAGTTTTCGAAATCTTGTATAGATTTATTCTTACGGGCGTCGTAATAAGACATAAGAAGTGCAAACACTGAAGGAAGTACAAACAGTTTTTCATTCATCAACGCAATAAAAATATTTGAAATCTTAGTATAAAATTCACTCTTGAAAACATAGGATCCGATACCTAGGGAATAAGCATCCAATATGAACATTGGATCGGACGAATCGGAAACCATTATAATTTTTAGAGACAAATTTTTCGAATTATTTTTCACAGTATGAAAAACCTTTCCAATATCATCCAGACTATTTGAGTCCAATACAATTATGGCGCGATTAAAACTCTCACCTATTTCAATATTAGCATTAGCCAAACATTGGTAATCGCAAAACTTAAATTCAACATTTTCAAATGGAATCGCATTAGCAAAGACGCCTTCTTCATTTTTTATTGAGTCTGATATGACAATTATTTGAGTAGACAAGGATTATATAAATAAGATATTTTTCGAATTCAAAACTAATTAGCATAAAAGCTAGTAAATGTACTTACATCAATACATTTAAATATATTTTGTACTTGTTTAAGTAATTTAAGTGTATTTTAGTATAATATTAAACAATCAACGTACTAGTATTCTATTATTTGAACATTTATTTACAATTTTAGACGATATTTTATAAGCACATTGACATAACATTCTTAATTTTTTACCTGTTACTTAACATATATATATATAATTGTTACTATTAGGCCCTTAAAAACAACCTGCAGAACGCGCCTACTAAAACTAAGTTCTGGCGCTGATTTTTCAATAAAAGTATAGAAAGACCCCCACTTTAATGAATGCCTTTCCTTTGTACATAAAAAATGAAGCGGAAAAATAGTAAGCGGTAGTTAAATCGAAAAAAAGTTCAAAAACTAAAGAATGTGACAATATTTCAATCTTACATATAACATTATATGTCATTATTCCGTCATAAAATTCCTAAAATTGTCCTTTACTTGTAATTTGTTACGTTATAGTATTACCACTACCTATTAGAATTACTACAACCTTTAATTTCGCAAAAAGCTGAAGAACGATGAAAGATTTCGAAAAATACTTTACACTCAACCCATCAATCATATTAGTAATCAATTCTAAAACAGCTGACATTGTGTGGGCTAATGAAAGTGCAATAAAATTCTTCAAATACGAAAATCTCCTAAGTATTAAGATCTCGCAGATAAATATGATAGAGAGTACTGAAATGCTGAAGTTGGTTCCAGACATTAGTAAGAATAGCCTGAAGAGCTTTATTTGCGATTATAAACTGGGGGATGGGACAATAAAAAAAGTAAACGTACTTAGCTCAAATTTAAATACAGATAATGCCGATTTGAATCTGGCGATCATTCAGGACATTACAGCAGAATCATCACTTAAAGAGACTATTAAAAATAGTGAGAGAAAATTAAAAAAAGCTGAGTTAATCGGGAACATGGGGCACTGGGAATTTAACATAACATCACAAATAATTGAATTTTCAGATGGTGCAAAATCAATCCTGGGTATTGACAGTTATCTAAACAATCTATCTGAACTTAAGCAATCACTAGTTCCGGAAATAGCGGAAATCATAACAGACATTTATCAGGATGTTATTCAGAATAGGCCTTTGGTAAAAAAAGAAATATCATTAAGTAAAAAAAAGATTTACCTATCGGTTACTGCAATATACGACCTACATAAAGAAATCATTTTCGGAACTGTTAAAGACATAACAACAGAAAGAAAAAACATAGAATTGGCTACATTGAATGAAAGTAGATTAACCAGAATGTTTTCCAGTTTAAATATTGGATTTATTCTAACAGCATCCGATACCACAATTCTTCAAACCAATGAAAAAGGATCACAGCTATTAGGATTAGATAAAAATCAACTGATTGGAAAATCTTTGCGCGATCTTAATTTTGATGCTGTAAGCGAAGATGGCTATCCATTAGCAATTGAAAACTATCCTATTTCAGTTGCTTCAAGACAAAAACAAGAAGTAACAAATTATGTAGTGGGTATTCTAAATCCTGTATTAAAAAAAAGGGTTTGGATGTCGGTTAATGCTTTGCCTGAAATGGATAGCAATCAGGAGGTAACAAATATTTTATGTTCATTCACAGACATAACTGTAACAAAAAAACAAAAAGAATATGCAAAGAAAACAGAATTAATTCTGAATAAGCTGATCACAATAGGACATTGGGAATGGGATATCGAAAATGACCAATTTATTTTTTCAGATGAAATGTATCATATATTAGGAATCTCTAAATACCAAACGAATACAATCTCTTTAAAAACGATAGTGTCAAGAGTGCATCAGGAAGATAAGGAGCAATTTCAGAATCATTCAATATTTCTGCAATTGACGGGTAATTCATATCCATTAGATTTCAGGGTAATTATGGAAGATGGTACAATCAAACAATTACACAATGATTATATTGATATCCGGTTTAATGAGTTAAATAAACCCACGAAAATATTTGGTACTACTCAAGACGTTACTGTTAAGGAATCCTACAACAACACGAACAAAGCGTTTACTGAAGAGGTGACAAACAATTTAGAATTGGCAAATGACTTATTAAGTCAATTACTATTAAAAGCCAACAATAAGCATTTAGAAAAATCACAAAAGACAATTGAGACCACATTAGAACTAATGACCAGTGAGATTAAAAAATTAAACGCTGAGATCAACTCCTTGAAGAAAATGATCTGATCAGATTTACTGTGTCTACTACTTACAGACACAGTTAGATTTCTGACCTTCCTACCTGTTATTTCAGAATATAACAAAAAGGGATAGCTAATGCTATCCCTGTCATATTTCAGCTAATCTGTTATTTTAGCAGATACCTAAACAGTATTCAAAATTTTTATAAGCTAAGACTGTAATTTCTTAAATACATACAATCCATGGCGCTTTTAAAAACTATTCATCCACAATATCCATTCCGGTCAAATCGTTTCACATTTCAAAATGACTACTTTACTAAAGCTTAGGTTCCCAGCCTTTTTCGTATTCACGATCCCAAAGCTTCATACCATCCTTATCCAAAATATGACCGTTGGCAGTATTTACATCGTATGATTTTCCAATGCGAAAAGAAATATTGGCACAGTGGCACATTATTGGGCTGATGGCCTCTGCAACTGGAAATATCTGATACAAGCCAACTAAATTTTCCACTACAACCGGAAGGGTCAGATGTTCGTTTTGTATACTTTTCATTTGAAAAATTGCAAAAAAGAGAACACATAGTTTCCCTATAAAATTGCAAGAAATCAGTTATTTCCGAAAAAATTATCCAAATGGTAGCCTTGAAAACTACAAACCCGCTGTAAGAGCGGTTTTTTTTATAGGTGTCTGACAATAATAGATATGACTATCTTTAGCCAAAGACCTGTTTATGAAGAAATATCTTTGCCTCACATTGGCCCTGGCCCTATCTCTTGCATGGGATAGCCCGAATACTCCCAAAAAAAACTTTGTAGATGTACAGGGGATAGATCCCTCTATTAAACCCGGTGATAATTTCTTTCGCTATGTGAACGGGCGCTGGTATGATACCGCTAAGATCGCAGATGATCAAACAGGTGTGGGGTCTTATTCGTTCATGAATATTCCTCAAAAAGAGCTGTTGCAACACATACTTGACAGTGTGTCAAAAACGAATCATAGCATCGGAAGTATTGACCAGAAAGTGGGTGATTTCTACGCTTCCGGTATAGATACCCTAACCATTAACAAACGCGGTTATGAACCTGTTCAGCCAATATTAAAACGTATTGATGCAATCGGTAATCTGACATCATTATTCAAATTTGTAGCTGATGAACTGAAAGCAGGTAACCGTTCTATTATCAGCTTTGGTATTTCACCCGACGACAAAAACAGCAGCAAAAATATTGCCCATGTTTCACAAACCGGACTTGGTCTTCCTAACAGGGATTATTATTTTAAAACTGACCCTACCAGCCTCCAAATTCAGGAAGCTTATAAAAAATATCTCAGCACCCTGTTTGAATTAACCGGGAGCGATCCGGCCAGCACCGTAAAAAATGCAACTGTTGTTTACAACATTGAAAACCAAATAGCCGCATCACATAAAACAAATATCGAGCTAAGGGATGTGAAAGCCAATTACAATAAAATATCTATAATCATACTCAATCAAACGCAACCCAAAATAGGTTGGTCAACATTGCTACTAAACCTGGGTGCAAAGACCGACTCTATTGACGTGGGGCAACCCGCTTATTACGAAAAATTAAATGAGTTGCTGGGATCGGTTTCTTTATCCGAGTGGAAGATCTATTTGAAAGCAGGAACTTTGAAAACCTATGTTGAAGCACTTAGCAAACCATTCACAGATGCCTCCTTTGAATTTTCAAAAGTATTGTCCGGACAAACTGCTAAGAAATCGCGCAGACAGATCATGACGCAAAATGTGGATGGTTTATTGGGGCAGGCACTTGGACAGTTGTATGTAAAAAGATATTTTAATGAAGACGCAAAGAAACGTGTGCTGGCATTGGTAAACAATCTGCAAAAATCTTTTGAAAACAGGATCAACCATCTAGATTGGATGAGCGACAGCACCAAACAAAAAGCAAAAGAAAAATTATATGCTATTACCAAAAAAATAGGGTACCCTGATAAATGGCGTAATTATGATAAAGTGCCAATAGACAGAACCAAATACTTTGAAAACTTACTCGCACTGGGCAGGAACCAATACCAGTTTCAACTGGCAAGGTTGAACAAACCGGTTGATAGAACGGAATGGGGTACAACACCTTCTACCGTTACCGCATACTATAATCCTTCTTTTAATGAGATCGTTTTTCCGGCCGGCATTTTACAATTTCCCTATTTTGATTTTGCAGCGGATGACGCGATTAATTATGGGGGAATCGGCATGGTGATAGGCCATGAGATGACACATGCTTTTGACGATCAGGGTGCACAGTACGATAAAGACGGAAACGTAAAAAACTGGTGGACAAAAGAAGATTATGAGAAATTTAAGACCAAAACAAAAATGGTAACGGATCTTTATAGTTCGTTCACTGTTTTAGATGATGTTCATGTTAAAGGCGCGCTTACCCTCGGTGAAAACACTGCTGATAACGGTGGTATTGCCATTGCCTACGATGCATTTAAAATGACAAGGCAGGGACAGGATACTTCCAGACTGGATGGTTTTACGCCGGATCAACGTTTCTTTTTATCCATTGCCAGAATCTGGCGGGTAAAAACAAGGGATGCATTTATGCTTACCTATGTGAATACCAATCCGCATTCACCGGCTATCTGGCGTGTAAATGGACCGTTGATGAGTTTTGCACCTTTTTATAAAGCATTCAATGTAAAGCCCGGTGATAAAAATTACAAAACCGAGGACCAAAGAATAAAGATTTGGTAGTACTTGTAAAGATTGATTTTAAATAGGTGCAAATGCTGCTACCGAAAGTTGTTGGTGATAACACCAATAACGGCAAATGGCATAAAAAAGAAAAGGCCGATCATAATGATCGGCCTTTTTTATAAACTATTGTCAGATACTAAACTGCATCCGACAAAGAAGTAAATGTAAAGTCACGGATCTTCATCGCAGGTATGAGATAACTGCGGTAAGATTCTACGCTGATGCTTCTCTCCTGTTTGCCGAGGGCTTCTACGTTGTTGAGCATGATCACCGGGCTCTCGTTGAAGCGGAAATTCTTGATCGGGTATTTGATCTGGCCGTTCTCAATGTAAAATGTTCCGTCTCGTGTAAGGCCGGTTAATAAGAGTGATTGCGGATCTACCATACGGATATACCAGAGACGTGAAACGAGGATACCTCTTTCTGTAGTCTTGATCAGTTCCTCAAGAGAAGCCGTACCTCCATCCATGATAATATTACTGGCGAAAGGTCCGGGTTTTACGCCTTTTTTCTCTGCCCAGTATCTTGAGTAGTTCAGGTTTTTTACCACACCTTTCTCAATCCAGTTCACCCGTTCAACAGGAAGACCGTCGCGGTTAATGGTGGCAGAAGGAAGATCGGGATGAAAAGGATCTGAATAAATATTTACTTTTTCATCCATCAGCTGTTCGCCCAAACGGTTGCCACCACCGGGTTTGCTGAGAAAGCTTCTTCCTTCATCTGCACTGCGTGCATCAAAGCGGAACATATTCTCGAGCATATAGGTTGCTGCAACGGGTTCTAAGATCACCGTGTATTTTCCGGGCTCGATGGCTTTGGCACTGGCAGAACCATTCGCTTTTTGTGCTGCTACTTTGGTTGCGGTTAGGGTATCGAGTTTTTTAATATCATTGAAACCACGTGCTGCATAGCCAGACCCTGTTCCTTCCTGGTTACGTGTGGTGATGGAGAAAATCACATCGGTGCTTTTATTGTAGCCGAACATTCCTTTTGAATTCATAAAAGCGGTAAAGCCGGTTGTATTCTCGAGAAAGCCCGCTGCTTCCAGTTTTGCTTCCTTGGCTACTTTAATGCTTTTGCCTACCATTTCTGCCCTTGAATCGGGTGTCATGGCAGCGGTGGATTCTACATAGGTGATCGGTTCCTTGAATGTTTGCGGGCCGAGCAGCGGCATGTATTCAGGATTTTCAGGAGCCAGCTGTGCCAGTTCTTCTGCACGGCGAACCACTTTCTCCAATGATTTATCATCAAATTCATTGATGGTGGCGCTGCCGGTCTTTTTACCGAATGTGCTGCTTACAGAAAGGCTGAGGGTACTGATATCGCCGGCTGTTGATACGGCATTGCGGGCATAACGGATGTTACCACCTTCGCTGCCGTTGAGGCCTGCTTCGCACTCATCTGCTTTTGAATACGACATCACTTTCTTTAACAGTGCCTGCGCTTCTTCTTTAGATAATATTGCCATAATTATTTAGATTTTTCGTGCTGTATTAATAACGTTTACTCCATCAAAACGGGTGGTACTGCTACCATGTGATACGGCGTTGGATTGGCCGGGTTGTCCCTTACCATCATTGAATGCTCCACCCAGGCGGTAATCGCTTTCATCAGCGATAGCCGTACAGGAATTCCAGAACTCCTGCGTATTGGCCTGGTAGGATACATCTTTGAGCATACCAACGATCTTACCGTTCTTGATCTCGTAAAAGGTTTGTCCGCCAAACTGAAAATTATAGCGCTGCTGATCAATAGAGAAAGAACCATCACCGATGATATAAATTCCTTTCTCAACATTTTTGATCATATCATCAACGCTCAGTTTTGTTTTTCCGGGTTGCAGAGAAACATTCGGCATACGTTGGAACTGAACATCGTTCCAGCTTTGTGCATAGCAGCAGCCTTGTGATTCTTTTAAACCGAGTATATGAGCCTGGTCGCGGATGGCCTGGAAATTAACCAGGTTACCGTCTTTGATCAGATCCCATTTTTTAGCGGGTACGCCTTCATCATCATAACCCACGGCACCGAGTGAACCGGGTTGGAGTTTATCGGCCACCACATTCACCAGTTTGCTTCCGAATTTGAAATTTTTCGATTTGAGTTTATCCAGTGTAAGGAAGCTGGTACCTGCGTAGTTGGCTTCATAACCCAGAACACGATCGAGTTCTGTAGGGTGAGCAACGGATTCATGTATGGTTAACCATAAGTGTGAGGGATCGAGGATCAGATCATATTTACCGGGTTCAACCGATTTGGCATTGATCTTTTGCGATACTTCGGCCGTAGCATTTTTTACATCTTCCAGAATATCGTACCTGTCTTTATAACGGGTAACGATACCGGAAACTTTACTGCCCGGTTTAGAAGTAAGGTATTCATACCCCATCCCTACTGGTGAGCTTAAAGATTTTCTGGATTCAAATTTTCCCGAAGCACGGTCAACTTTTGACACAGTAAAATTGGGGAACAGGCGATGAACATCCTGATCGATATAAGAGCCGTCTGTTGAGGCGAAGAATTTCTGTTCGTTTACTGCGAGGATCACCGAGTTCACAAAGTTGGCGCCGGCGGCCATGGCTGCTGCGTTCACAGAAAGCAGGAGGTCTACTTTGTCTTTCACCGGTACGGTAAACGCATTGGTTTCGATGGGTGTTTTCCAGGTAACATCGCCAAACCCTTTTTGTGCCGCAAGTTGAACAGGATCGGAACCGATCTTTGCATTGGCTTTGGCAACGGCTACTGCGCGTTCTGCGGTTTTGGCCACATCTTCTTTGGTAACACGGTTGGATGCCGCAAAACCCCAGCAACCATCGGCCAGCACGCGAATGCCTACACCAAATGATTCTGCGTTGGCAATATTCTGCACGCGGTTTTCGCGGGTTGCCACAAACTGGTTAAGATACCTGCCAATTCTTACATCGGCATAGGTTGCGCCTTTGGCACGTGCGGCATTGAGTGCTACATCTGCGAGTTGTTTTTTAACGGATACATCCATTCCGTCGTTTAGCAACTGCGACACTTCGACTGATCTTCCGAACAAGCCAAGGTCTGGCAGCATCATTCCTCCAACGCCCATAGCGGATAGCTGTAAAAAATCTTTTCTTTTCAAGGTTAGCCCTCCCGGTTAAGTTTTATGATGAAATAGGTGATAAAAGCAGTGTACATGATACGAATTATTTTCAAGAAATTTTACGTTCCGCCCATAAAAAACCAAAGCAAATGATGAACGGCAGGAAGAAATAAACAAGGGAAACCGGAACAGGGGAAGATTTGCCTTGTTTACCGGTATTTTCCAAATCCGGCTGGTCAGCATAGCTGTCTGCAGCTTCTAATTTTTCTGTTGCAGAGATATAGGGCCAGTCTTTCTGATCGTATACATACCAATTATAGTCAGTGTTATCAAGAACCACGGGGTTTTGCCAGCCGGATTGTGCAGGCCAATAAACGGTTTGCCATTGGTTGGGCTGTTGGGGGTTCTGCGTAAACGCCGGCACGGTTTGATCAATGCTGATCGATGGACTATTCTCCTTTTTACTGTTGATTGAAAAATTAACCGGTTGTCCAATTACGGGTAAGACAGGCATGATTTCTACTACGGAAGAACCCGTATGAGGCCTTGCCGCTTTTTGTAAAACGCGATTCCAGAAACGGTAATAGGGGTGGTTGTTGCCGGATAATAACCAGTTATACGTATTGTTCAGCGTGGTGAAAACAATTTTACCCGCACCTTCTGCAACAGATGCGGTTACCAGGTTTCCGGTAGAATCTGTGGCAAGGGCTTGCATGCCAGACTGCATGCGAATGAACAGTGGTTCTGCTACCGGTAACAGGGCATCAGGATCCCGCTGCTGTGAAAAGGATAGTTTCATTGTTGAGGATCTTGTTCCGCCTGGCTTATACAAATGGAACGGGCTGGTATACCAATGATTGCCATTAACAATCGTATCTCCCCTAATGATCAAGCCGAGGCCACCTCTGGTTACCTGACCGTATAGATTTTCCTGTTCGGGTTTGCTCAGGGATGCAATGGCAGTTTCATCAGTAACTACAAGATCGAAACTATCAAGTAAGGCGGGTGTGATCTTAGTAAGCGAGGGCGAAGAAGTATTGAAAAAAGATTGGTCTGTCTTATTTGTGCTGATGTTTGTTTTATTAACAACTGTATAACCGTTTTGTGATAACCAGTCTTTGAGAAATTTATTTTCAAAATCGGGTGTTGCGGAAAGGATCATTACTTTAACAGGATCGGAAGCATTCAGTTCTACCGGTATCGGTTCTTTTTCCAGGGTATCTTTTCCTTGTATGGCTACCAGGAAGAAAACAGCTTTCCCCTTTTGTTTGGGAACACCTTGCAAATGAAAACTAAGGTTTTGTTTTGCGGGTATACGCATTGAATCGATCACGGCGTTAAACCCTGAGAGTAATAATCGGACCGGGTTAGTTGTCTGATTGGTATACCCGCCATGCACCGAAAGCTCCTCTCCTTTTTTTAGTTTGGGATTCCAGTTTACAGCAGTAATTCCGGCTTTAACGGGAGAACTATGAAAAACAAAATGTTGATGCAGGGATGAAAGTATTTCACGTGAAAGACCATATCCGAATACATGAACGCTGTCGTACGCAGCGGATGGATCAGCAAGAAAATCTTCTTCACTGACAGCCTGAATATTTTTATTTTTTTGAAAAGACCTGAGGCTATCCT
>CANGOX010000097.1 GCA_947455605.1 Chitinophagaceae bacterium | reverse complement strand
TTGGGGTTTGGAGTTTGGAGTTTGGAGTCTGGAGTCTGGAGTCTGGAGTTTGGAGTTTGGAGTTTGGAGTTTGGAGTTTGGAGTTTGGAGTTTGGAGTTTGGAGTTTGGAGTTTGGAGTTTGGAGTTTGGAGTTTGGAGTTTGGAGTTTGGAGTCTGGAGTTAGGGGTTTGGGGTTTGGGGTTTGGAGTTCCGGATATTCTTTTACTCCTAACTCCAAACCCCTAACTCCAAACTCCAAACTTCATACTACCCTCAAAGTCCCGTATAATAATCATACCCCCTCTCTGCCCAATAATCAGGAGGCCTTTCGTTGGCGAAAGTGATGGTGCCGATACGTTTGAGGTGTTTTACGCCATATTTTACAGGGATGATCAAACGTAAGGGATAGCCCTGGTTCATGGGTAATGGCTTTCCATTCAGTTCATATGCCAGAATTGTTTGGGGTTGCAGTATGCTGGGCATATCTATACCTACATAATATTCTTCATCAGGGGTGTTCATGCCCACGTATTTCATTTTGGTTTCTTTATCGAGACCATATTTTTTGATGAGTTCAGAAAAACGCACCCCGCTCCACCAGGTGATCTGGCTCCAGCCTTCAATGCATTTGAAATTATGTACCACATCAATTTTGGGGAGTTTCTTGATATCTTCCATCGTGAGGAATAAAGTATCCCCTCCTGTTTTTACGATCTGGAGTTTCCAGGTGGCAGGGTCAAAATCATCAGTTCCCAAACCCACATCCCCATTCACTCTTGCTTTTTTTGCCGCAGCCGATTTAGGATATTCTTTTACAAGGCGTTTGGTACTGTAAAGTCCACTGTACACTTCCTCATTTATATCAAGCACTTTACGCAATGGTTTGGGAATGCCTCCGCGGATGCCGTTATCCAGTGGCTGGTTACCCAACCATTTCCATCCCGCCCATGCCAGACCGATCATGGCAAAGAATACCACAAAAGCAAGGATGCTTTTACGTTTGAATTTTTTGGCAGTTGCCTCATCCACAATCAATTCTTTCATGGTTATTTGGTTTGTGTTTTGTTTTTGTCTTTGATCACTTCAAAGCCTGCAACCATGGCCCTGAAATTATTCCAGCCGGCCAGGATCACCTGTATGATATGGATCACAAAAAATAATACATAGCCAACGGTTAAAATAAAATGTTCGGCCCTTGCCCATTCATATCCGCCACATATATTGGTAAGCCATTGGATCTGTACCGGTTTATAAATAGCGAATCCGGTAAGTAAGGACCCAAAGCCCATCAGCACGATCATTGTATAGGCAATTCTTTGGGCGGCATTGTATTTTAATTGAGGCGGAGCTGTTTTACGGATATGCAGATCATGGAGGATCACCTGAAAGGATTCTTTCAGGGAATTTCTGTTGGGCAGCAGGTACCGCCATTCACCTGTTACAATGGTATACATAACATATAGTAAGCCATTGATCATGAACAACCACATGAATACAAAATGAAAAGCCATTCCCTCAGACAGTCGGTGTGTGATATGAAAAGTTTGATAAAAAGATTCGGGGAAGAATTTGACCAATACCGTTTTACCGATGGAGATCTCGTACACATCATTGGCCCAGTAGATCAGGATCCCACTCCAGATCATGACGGTGAGTATCGGAAAATTGATCCAATGCATCCACCGGGTGGCCAATTTGTGTTTATAAACGATCTTTATAGCCATAAGCAGGTTTTGCAGTTACAAAATAGTGTATCCTACCCTAAAAAACCATGAACGGACAGCTAACTCATCTACGATGACTGTCCGTTCATGGTTTTGACGAAAGGATGTTCCAATCCTTTCATAAAGGAGAAAATATTTTTAGACGCTACCTACTGCTATTCATAATTATATACCAGATAGCCCCAGGCAGCGAGGTTGAAAGATTTACCCGGTTCCATTTTTTCTTTCTGATTACTGAAGATCTCAGTGGCTTCGCCTGAGACCAACCCATCCTTTAGCGCAAAGTTTACAGGGGTATTGGAAAGATTTAATATTACTACCACTTTACGCTTATCGGCTTGTCGCACATAAGCATAGACCTTATCGTCTACCCACGTTGTCAGTTTTACAAAACCAGCATTGGGACTGAGTGCAGGATTGGATTTACGTAAGGCCAATAGTTTTTGATACATACCAGCCCTGCCTAGTTTGGTAAATGACATAGTATCCTTGTCGAAGAATTTGATAGAACGGAGAACGGGCTCTTCCTGACCACTGTAGATCAGGGGAACACTGCGTTTCATGGTTTGGGTCATTACAGCAAAAGGCGCATGCGAATCGCCGGGCATGGTAGCAAAATCGGCTTTGTTCCAGCTATTCTCGTCGTGGTTACTGGTAAAAAATAAGCGTATACCATTCTTCAGCAAAGTAGTATCCGTAAAGGCAAACACGCTGTCCATAGCGGCAGCATTTCTTTTACCGGCAGCCACCAGTTTCATCATATTGAATTCGGGCCAGGAATAGGTAGCATCAAAACCTGTTTCATGCAGCCAGGCGCTATCAGTTTCTGCCAGCATGAATACATTTTTAACTGCCTTGAGTTGTTTAATGCATTCCAGCCAGAAAGCACGCGAAGGTCCAACAGCATAATCGCAGCGAAGCCCATCAATACCGGTTTCAGTGACCCAGTATTTCATCTGTGCAATCATCGTGTCGCGCAGTTCCGCATTGGCAAAATTGAGTTTGCGGGTATCCGTCCAGTCGAATTGAGAAACCGGTTTACCCGTACTATCTTTTACATAAAAATCAGGATGTTTCTGTAACCAGTAATGATCGGCGCCGGTATGATTAGGCACCCAATCGATCAATACCTTAAAGCCTTTATCATGCGCTTCTTTTACCAGAGCTTTCCAGTCATCCATGGTTCCATATTCAGGATTGATGGCTGTATAATCAGATACTGCATAGTAACTGCCTAATGAACCTTTGCGATCAGTTTTACTGATGGGATTGATTGGCATGAACCAAAGGGTTTGCACACCCATTTCCTTTAATCGATCGAGATGTTTGGCAAAAGCTTTGAAAGTGCCTTCCGGAGTATATTGGCGAACATTTACTTCATAGATATTTCCCTGCATGATCCAGGCGGGATGGCCGTCAATGGTAGCTGTATCTGCAATGGAGGAAGTATTGGCCCCGTTTTTACAGGAAGCAAAAGCCGCAAGCAGCATTAGCAGCGGCAGGCATTGTTTTATGCGCATAACAATCGGTTTAGGGTATAAATTTAGGAAAGTATGTGTATAATTCACACATTTATTGACCGTCATTGCGAGGGACGAACAAAACCCTTTCTTTGCATCCTAACGATCTACTATGGAAAAGCAGCCTATGTATTATGGCGGGTACCTGCATCTTAATAAGATTCTGGATGCCCAATACCCGGTAAGTTTTGAAAAAGGCAATGAACCGGCACACGATGAAATGCTGTTCATTGTGATACACCAGGCATATGAACTCTGGTTTAAACAGATCCTGTTTGAACTGGATTATGCGATGAAGATTTTTGCGCAGGAAAAGATCAATGATAATTCTGAGGATCTGAATCTTGTGCGTCACCGTTTACACCGGGTGATCAGTATTATGCAGTTGCTGAACCAGCAGGTGCATATTTTAGATACGATGACCCCGTTGGATTTTTTAGAGTTCCGGAATTTATTAACTCCTTCTTCAGGTTTTCAAAGTAAACAGTTCCGGTTAATAGAAGCTAAGTTGGGTTTGGAAATAGACAAACGCCATCACAAAGAATATTATAAAAGAACCAATGAAGGCGGATTTACCAAAGAAGACTTTACTACTATAAACGATACAGAAGAACAGAAAAATCTTTTACAACTGGTAAACGACTGGTTGGAACGTATGCCTTTCTTTACAGATGCTTATTGGAAACAATATCAACCGGCAGCCAACGCCAGCATTACCTCACATCCTTTTTGGTCCGATTACCGAAAGGTTTATCAAACAGGTTTAACAGAAAGAGAAAGCAACAAACTCGCTGATTTTGATTACGTATTTTTTGAAAACCCAATAGAAGGATATACTACGGAACAATTGGAAGGTTTACGCAGTAACTTCTCCCCTGCAGCTTTGCGTGCGGCCCTTTTCATTATGCTCTATCGAGATTTTCCTGTGTTTCAAACATCGTATCAGATTCTGGATTCTTTAATTGAAATAGACCACCTCATGAGTAACTGGCGACACAAACACCTGATCATGGTTAGAAGAATGATCGGTATGCGGGTGGGTACGGGTAATACTTCGGGAGCAGGTTATCTGGAGGGTGCTTTGAGTAAGCATTATGTGTATAGAGATCTGTCTGGTTTGTCTACTTATTTGATTGAGCGGAAGAAATTGCCGAAACTACCGGAGGAGTTAATCAAAAACCTCGGCTTCAACCCCCTCTTGGTCTCCCCCAGGTAGGGGGAGAAAGATGGAAGGTTATTAGCATTCGGTAATTCTTAGAACTACTGTCCTTCGGCCAGCATTTTCTTCTTGATTTCTTACATATTTCCCCTCCCCTCACAGGGGAGGTGTTACGGCAAAGCCGGAACGGAGGGGTAACAACACCCGGCAGCAATCAATATTTCCTCTATCTTTATTACCCCTCCTGAACCACGATTTTCACAATCACCTATACCCTATTTATGAAGATTACATTCATTTTTACAGCAGCTCTTATTTGTTTTACGGCAACTACTCACGCGCAGAAAAAAGAGTCTCCGCTACCGGTGTATCCCGATACCAAAATCGGCAAACTAAGTAACGGTATTACCTATTATATCCGTAAGAATATTGAACCTAAAAACCGTGCAGAACTGAGATTGGTTGTGAATGCCGGCTCTGTACAGGAAAGTGATAAACAGGTAGGTCTTGCACATTTTGTAGAGCATATGTGTTTTAACGGCACTTCGCATTTTAAGAAAAACGAACTGGTGGATTTTCTCGAGAAAAGTGGTGTGAGTTTTGGTGCTGATCTGAATGCCTATACTTCTTTTGATGAAACGGTTTACAAATTGCAGGTGCCAACGGATAGTCCCAGGGTATATAAACAGGCTATGCAGATCCTTGAAGACTGGGCGCACAATGTAAGTTTCGAAACCGCGGAAATAGATAAGGAACGTGGAGTGGTTGTGGAAGAATGGCGTCTGGGTAGGGGTGCAAATGCGAGATTACAGGATAAGTTCTTTCCTATGTTGTTAAAGGGTTCGCAATATGCCAAACGTATGCCCATTGGTACCAAAGCAAATATTGATACAGCGCATTATAACATGCTTACTTCTTTTTACAAAGACTGGTACCGGCCCGATCTGCAGGCAGTGATCGTTGTAGGTGATGTGGATGTTGCAGAGACCGAACAAATGATCAAGGATCATTTTGCTTCCATCCCTGCAGCTGTAAATCCTAAAAAAAGGATTCAATACAGCATCCCTACCCATACAGATACACGCACGGCTATCTTAACCGATCCGGAGCAGGCATATAATATTGTGCAGATCTATTATACACAACCACAAACCATTGTTAAAACAGCCTCAGAATACCGGGCCAGTATGGTTCGCGATTTATTTAACCAGATGATGAGCAGCCGTTTTGATGAGATCTCTCAAAAACCGGAAGCCCCTTTTTTGTTTGGAAGCAGCAGTTATGGAGGTTTTTTAGGTGATAAAGATGCTTTTAGCCTGATCGCATTGGCGAAAACAGGGAAAGAGATCAATGCATCTATCCAGACATTGCTAACCGAAAATGAAAGAGTAAAACAATATGGTTTTGTGCAAACAGAACTGGACAGAGCTGTGAAAAATGTTTTGACAAGAATGGAGAATATGTACAATGAACGCGACAAAACCAAATCGGCCGAACTGGTGGAAGAACTGATACGGAACTATTTAAAAGGAGAAGCCATCCCAGGAACAGCAGTAGAATATGAGCTAAATAAAAAATATATCCCTTCTATCACTCTGGCAGAGATCAATCAACTGATCGGCCAATGGACCAAGCCTACAGACCGTTCCATTGTGATCACTGCACCAGAAAAAGAGAAACACCTGCTACCCTCACAAGCGGCAGTATTGGCACAGTTGAATAAACCGATCGGTAAACTGAAAAAATATGTTGACAAAGTTGCCAGCGGCCCTTTATTACCCGTTGAGCCTATCGCCGGCAAAGTAGTTAGTGAGAAAAAATATGAAGCCATCGGTACTACTGAATGGACCTTATCCAATGGTGCCCGTGTTATTTTGAAACCGACCACTTTCAAAAATGATGAAATTGAATTTTCCTGTATCAGCTGGGGCGGCACATCTCTTTATAGTGATGCTGAATTTCTGAGTGCATCCAATGCTTCTGTATCAGCTGCTGTTGGCGGAATGGGTAACAATGATATGCAGACCTTACAAAAAGCGCTCAGTGGTAAGAACTGCTATGTATCTGCTTCACTTGCCAATACCATGCAGGGAATGAATGGTAACAGTTCAGTTAAAGATCTTGAAACGGCTTTGCAGTTATTATACGGAAGTTTTACGGCGCCTCGCAAAGACACCACTATGTTTAAAGTAGTGTTACAGCAATTCAAAGTGGAACTGGAGAACAAAGACAAATCACCCGAATCCGTATTTGGCGACTCGGTGAGTTATATCATGGGCAATTACCATCCCCGCCGTAAACCTTTCAGTGTTGCAGAACTGAAAAAAATAGACCTGAACCGTTCATTTGAAATATATAAGGAACGTTTTAGCAATGCCGGACAATTCCTGTTCACTTTCGTGGGTAATTTTACAACAGACAGTATCAAGCCATTAATAGAGAAATATATTGCTTCTTTACCGGGTAATTCTCAGAAAGAGTTGTACAAGGATCCAGGTGTTCGAATGCCAACAGGGCATATCAATAAAGTGATCCATAAAGGCAGGGAGAACAAAGCCGCCGTACGTTTATTCTTTAGCGGTGAAACAGAATACAATGAAACGGACGACATACAACTGAGTCAGTTATGTAAAGCACTTGGTATAAGACTAAGAGAAGTATTACGCGAAGATGCGGGTGGTGTATATGGTGTGAGCGTAAGTGGCGGACTCAACCGCGAGCCTTACAGCAATTACAGCATCGGTGTTCAGTTTGGTTGTGCACCAGAAAACGTAGATAAACTGGTGGCGCTGGTAATGGAAGAAATTAAAAACACCAAAGCAAATGGCGTGGCACAGATGAATGTAGACAAAGTGGTTGCCGAGCAGACACGTGCACTGGAAAACTCTGTAAAGGAGAACAGTTACTGGCGTTATTCTATTGAACAGAAATTCTTCCGCAATACAGATCCTTTGAAAATACTGGATGCGCCGAAACTGATCAAAGAATTTAACGTGGAAAGAACCCGGGTTCTGGCGAATAAATATTTTGATGACAAGAATGTAGCCAGATTGGTTTTACTGCCGGAGGGGAAATAATAAACCTGAGCATCCCTTATGCATATGAAGATCATTGCCTGGAACTGTAATATGGCTTTTCGGAAAAAAGCAAAAGCTGTTTTATCCTACAAACCGGATCTGTTAGTGATATCAGAGTGTGAACATCCGGATAAGATGGTTTCCTATGACGGGTTTAAGCAGCCAGCCGACCGGCTTTGGATCGGTGACAATCCCAATAAGGGTTTAGGCATTTTTTCTTATGGAGATTATCGGTTCAGGTTGCATGAATCTTATGATTCCAAAATCAAACTGATCGCACCTGTGGTGGTAAGCGGCGGTGAGATAGATCTGATGCTTTTTGCCATCTGGGCCAATAACCCATTGGATAAAGATGGCTGTTATGTAGAACAGATCTGGAAAGCAATCCACTATTATGCACCCCTACTCAAGAAAAAGCATGTGATCCTTGCAGGAGACTTTAACAGCAATACGATCTGGGATAGAAAAACAAGGGTAAGCAATCATTCGAATGTAGTTGCCCAATTACAGAAGAGAGGTATTGAAAGCACGTATCATCTATTCCATCAGCAACAACAGGGCAAAGAGAAACATCCTACCCAATATATGTACAGGCACAAAGACAAGCCTTATCATTTAGATTATTGTTTTGCTTCCGGAGAGTTAACCGGCAGACTGGAATCCGTAAAGATCGGGAGCCATAAAAAATGGGCACCATTAAGCGATCATATGCCGGTGATGGCTCATTTCAGATAAAGATCATACAGCCGGTTCCTTATTGTATTTATTCCGGTATTCTACCGGCGACATACCTGCGATCTTTTTGAATACATCTCTAAAAGCTTTGGTATCTGTATAGCCTACTTCATACATCACTTCATTTACCGTTTTCCTGCCGATCTCCAACTGTTTTTTAGCAGCTTCCATTTTTACACGTTGCATGTATTCTACGGCGGTATTGCCCGTTGATTTTTTGAAACGTCTTTCAAAACTTCTTCTGCCTATCCCGAATTGATCCGCAAGTTGATCAACGGTGATCTTTTCACTGAAATGTTCTTCTATAAATTCCTGGGCTTTTTTTATTTCATGGTCGTCATGGTCTTTCTGTCCTCGGAATATGATAAAGGATGACTGACTCCGCTTCCCAATTTCAAGAACAAAATATTTGGATGCCATGATCGCTGTTTCGCGGTTGGTATATTTTTCAACAAGGTATAATAAGAGGTTCCAGTAAGCATTAGCGCCCCCACTGGAATAGAGCCCGTTCTGATCGGTCATCATCTTATCATCCACCATGATCACTTCGGGAAACATCTGCCTGAATTCATTGGCAAATGACCAATGGGTGGAACATTGCCTCCCATTTAGTAAGCCCGTAGAAGCCAGCAGGAATGCACCAATACATAAACTGGCAACTTCAGCCCCTTGCTTATATTGCTCAATGATCCACGGTAAATACTGGCTATTATCTTTGATCACTTTTTTGATATCGCCACCAATGGCCGGAATAATGATCAGGTCAGAGGTTTTCACATCCTTCATTAACCTATCGGGATGGATGGAGAAGGATCCGTCATTCAGTTTTACTTCTTTGGTTAATCCAACCAGCTGTACTTTGAATGGTTCCGGGTTTCCAGCAGCTTTAAAAAACTGATTCACGGTAGTGAACATATACCTCGGATCGGCAATTGCAGCCATCACCGCATTTTCAGGAACGATAATCGATACTGTTTTCATAGACTAAACATACTAACTTTTTCAGTCGCAATCAACCCCTCATATTGACGTATTTACCCATTTTTACTATAAGATATGGACGGTATGTTTGTTATCATTTTTTATCAATCCCTAATTTATGAGCTATCACTCTGGCTATCTTTCCTTTAAGGGCCAATGCCAGGAAGCGGGCAATTTTTATCAAACCCGTCCTCTAAAATTTTTGATATTTCATTACGAGATCAAATAAACCGATCAGTTCATATGGTAGAAGTATTTAAAACCAATGTGCGGCATAAAAAGGAAGCCAGCATTTTAGTATCAGTATTGTTGAAAACATTTCCCTGCTATCGTATCAATTTTGATTTGATGGACAGAGATAAGATCCTTCGGGTTGAAGGAAGTTTTTTACAACCGGATCAGATCATCGAAGCGATGAAAGGCAAACAATATGAATGTGAACTGCTCAATTGAGCACAACCACTTCATTATCCCGCATTTCCCTCCCCTTTAGGGGAGGTGTACCCAAAGGAGGACGGAGGGGTTAGATTTCGATTAAAATCCCTGGCAGCACTCCAATCAATCCCAATAATGATTATTTTAGTAATACACACCATTATGATTACTAAATAAATATGCAAACAACAACCGGCAGTTCTATACAAAAATGGTATGCATTGATTACTGCCCTGCTGGGTTGGTTTGCCGTGATCACACAGTTTATTCTCCTGATTGAAAACAGCGTTAGTTCAGTAACGGAAACAATTATCCGTTTCTTCAGTTATTTTACGATCCTTACCAATATTCTTGTGGCCATTGCCTTTAGCTTTGTTTTATTACAGGGAGATAGCAAATGGGCCCGTTTTTTTAACAGGCCTGCTACCTTAACTGCTATTTCGGTGTATATTATTGTGGTGGGTGCCGTGTATAATATCGTATTACGGATGATCTGGCATCCTGTGGGTTTACAAAAACTGGTGGATGAGTTAGTACACTCCGTGATTCCGTTATTAGCAGTACTGTTTTGGTTTTTCTTCGTTCAAAAATCTTCCTTACAATGGAAGAATAGTTTAAGCTGGCTGATTTATCCGCTTTTATATTCATTGCTGATTGGGGTGCGGGGCGCCCTGTCTGGCTTTTACCCCTACCCTTTTGTAAATGTTCCAGTAATCGGTTATCCAAGGGCTTTGTTAAATGGTGCTCTATTAGCCTTAGTATTCCTGGGTTTGTCCTTATTTTTGATCGCCATTGCCCGATTTCTCAGTAGAAAGCAGGCAAGTACTCAATAAGCGTTCACTACTTAATCAACTCCTCTATGGTGAAAAATGTACAGATACTTCAATCGGAGATACTATGTAATAATTGGTATACCTTAAGAAAGATCACCTACGAATTCAATAAACCGGATGGAAGCAAACATACGCATGCCCGTGAAGTGTATGACAGAGGCAATGGAGCTACCATTCTGCTCTATAACACTGAGAATAAAACGATCATTCTCACGCAACAATTCCGTTTACCTACCTATGTAAATGGCAATAAAGACGGCATGTTGATAGAAGCCTGTGCCGGCTTACTGGAAAAAGATAATCCGGAGGCCTGTATCAAAAAAGAAACTGAAGAAGAAACGGGTTATCAGGTAAAAGATTTACGGAAAATATTTGAAGCCTATATGTCGCCAGGGTCAGTTACCGAGATCCTTTATTTTTTTGTTGCCGAGTATTCGAAGGCGATGAAAGTTACCGAAGGCGGCGGGCTGGAACATGAACAGGAAAATATAGAAGTGTTGGAAATGACACTGGATAAGGCTTTTGACATGATCCAAACAGGTGAAATAAAAGATGGCAAGACCATTATGTTGTTGCAATATGCCAAGTTGAATAACCTGGTATAGTTATGCAAAACAGAAAAAGAGTATTGGCAATCTGCGGAAGCACAAGAGCAGAATCGGTGAACCTGCATATACTAAAAAGGATTGCGGAGATGTATGAACAGGAAATCGATTTTGCCATTTACACACAGATCGATCAGCTCCCTCATTTTAATTCCGATCTTGATACCGATACACCACCCGAAGCAATCACTCATTTCAGAAAACAAATTGAAGCAGCAGATGGCATCCTGATCTGTACACCAGAATATGTATTCAGTTTGCCCGGAAGTTTTAAAAATGCGATTGAATGGCTGGTATCTACTATCCTGCTTACTGATAAGCCTGCAGCAATGATCACTGCTTCCTCTTCTGGACAAAAAGCGCATGAAGCACTGAACCTGGTGATGAAAACGGTAGGTGTTAAAGTGGCAGAAGCAGCTTCCCTGCTGATATCCGCTCCCAAAACAAAGATCAGTATTGAAGGAAGGATCACGGAAGAAGCCACTATGAAAAGTATCCGGCTGCTGATGGATGCTTTTATGGTAACGATGTCTGAAAACTAAGGCCTACCTTGCTATTGCAATAATAACCGTTCTATGGAAACCTGGATACTGTATGCTATTCTCTCCATGATATTTGCCGGTTTTACTTCGGTACTGGCAAAATATGGTTTACAGAATATTAATCCTGATCTTGGGTTGGGGATCCGCACCACCACTATCTTTCTGATCATTACAGCCATTAATGTGATCGGATCAAAGTATAAAGACCTGTCTTTGATCACCGGTAAACAAAGTATGTTGCTGATCGTTTCTGGTATTACCACTACCCTTAGCTGGCTATTTTATTACAGGGCCATGAAAGACGGGCCGGTATCTTATGTTGCGGCGATTGATAAAGCGAGTATTGTGATCACCCTTATACTTTCCTTTGTATTACTGAAAGAGCCTGCTACCCCTAAGATCCTGATTGGTGGAGGCTTCATCTTTATTGGTATGCTGGTACTTGTTTGGAAATAATTTTCTAAGTGTATATCAGTAACTCTTAAATAGAAAACACCCTGCATCAACAAAATTATATTTTTAACACAGAGACACAGAGGGAGGGACTTACACAGAGAGAGTGTTATTTGGTAACAGTGAAGGTGGTGGTATGGGTTCCGGTTAGTCCGGCGGAAGTTATACCCTGAATGACCACACCATATTTTCCGGGAAGATCCGCAGTATAAAAAGAGAATGTTTTCTTTCCTGTTTTATCGGTTTTAATATCGGGTGACCAAAAGAGCAGGTTGCGCATATCCGGCAGGCTGCTGTTGGATTGTTCTGCGGTTTCATAAAGAGGCGAGAAAAATTCTCTTTGTAATTGGAATCCTTCATAACCTACGATCAACGCGTTTGCATCCAGTTGGTAACCGGCCAGATCGCCACGGTAAGTGCTGTAGTTAATGATACCATCATGTGCAAGATGATTCTGATAGAATTTTTGAGCCACCACATCGATCTTTTTGATCTTTAAGGGATCGAAGTTTACCATCTTATCCCCATCAAATACCGGCACCCCATCTAAGAGGATCAAGGGGGATGTTTCAAAGAACTGATCAAAAGAGCGATTCCTAACTTTATAAGAAAACTTATTGTTTGCAGATCTCAGGTGTACATCCAATACAAATTCCCTCACCACTTCTTCCATGGTGATGAAGCGGGTATAATCATCCAGGTAATATCGGTTATCGGGAATACCATAAAATGGAAGCGTATCCATTTTTTTAGGAAACAGAAAGTTTTGTTGTTTATCTGCATAGTAAGTATTTGCTACCTGTGCCTGAACGCTATGTCCAATCAATGTATTTTTTTCTTTCTCTGATAATGCCAGTACCGGCAAAGGTTTGGTTGAAAATTTTTCAGCATACGGGTTTGCAATATCTATCCGGCAGATACTATCTATAAGATTATTGGTTTGCACAACGATCTCATTACTTCCATAAAAATTCTTTACATTAAACTGAAGTGCACCGTTCTTCCCGCTTAGAGCAGTAGTAAACAATGCATTTTCTGACGGAACAGAAAGATAGGCAGTGATATTTTCTACAGGCTTCCCAGCTAACTTGTTGATCAATTTTCCATTGATCAGATGGCCTTCCATTTCGGGAAGAAATTCGGGTTCATTTTTTTTTGCTGACAGGATATCTTCCCAGCGAAACCTTGTCCAGCCCTGCGTTAACATGAGGTTATCCGCTGCTTCATCTGCTTCCGCGCCTGTATGTGTAAAATAATAGTCAGGCGATTCAATATTCCCTTTCAGGTCAGACTGGAGCCAAAGCCAGGAGCTGATTCCGGTGGTTTCAAATGTCTGCAATGAATCTAACTGGTAAACAGACACAGACAGATTTCCTTCAACAGGTTCAGATTGAGCATTGACGGTATTGAGTACGATGGTTACTTTCTTACGGCTGCCATAGTTACTGGCATCCGTTTGCGTAGTAAGGCCCATGGTTACCGGTCTTTGAAAATAAAGCCTTTCGCATACCGGGCGGTTTTCTTCATCAAATAAAGTGAAATGGGTAATTCCTTCTCCTATTTGTTTTTTATCCATATCGATTTCAGCAGTTCCATTAAAGAGTTCACGTGCAGTAGCCATTTTAGTAAGCCCCCGGGTATGTACGAGTAAAGAAATGGTTCGGGTGCCAATAGTACTGTGTATGGAAATCCTGATCCTGTCTTTATCCAGGTCGGTTAAGCGAAGGCTAATTCCTTTTGCCAATATTTCCGGTAAGGGTTTTGAAATGATATTCCCTTCCGTCGTTTTTACAATGGCATGGTATTGTGTACCTGCATCCGGTGTAAGATCAAAATGGCCCAACCCAAACCGAAGGGTTTTAAAATGCAGGATGGTATCGTTTCGTTGGTTCAAAACAGCACCGGTACCTTCAATACTTTTTCCATGCGAATCAACAATGCGGAAAGCCAGTTTGGTTTGTACACCATTTACCAGGTTCCCGCCTTCAGGAAATAATTGAAGATCATATTGCACAGAATCTGCAGCAGGCCATTCCGGTCGCTTCAAACCATTTACGATCGTGATGTTTTTTTCGAAGAAAAAATCTTCACTGCTGTTCTTCATCCAGTTGGTATAGGCACGGAGTACATAATTACCCGTATTCACAGAATAAGGCAATTGAAAGGACCCATCGCCTACTGCATTACCCATGGCCAGTTTTGCCTGGAACACAGGCTTATGTTCTTTATTCAGTAATTCCACATAACAAACCTTACTCATATCCAGTGGTCTGTTAAAATGTGCATCCGTTACATATACTTTATACCAGATGATCTCACCTGCCATATAAAAGGCTTTGTCGGTATGTACAAAGATCTTTTCCTGAAGATTTCGAATCCGATAATCATCAAAGCTACCCGCAATACCTTCAAATGTTTTTTGTGCAGGCACAGCAACACTTACGCACAGCAGTATAGCTAATATAACTGCCTGTGAAATTATTATTTGTATGTGCTTTCTGTATATCATTACCAGAACGAAGGTTTACTGTTTGTGCCACCTCTTCTTGTACAATCCAGGCAAGGTGTCTTTAATATAGCAACGGTTCCGGGTGTA
>CANGOX010000096.1 GCA_947455605.1 Chitinophagaceae bacterium | reverse complement strand
CAACTAAGCATTGGAACAAAAACAAGAAACGCACTTTACGTAAGTGGCAATGGGACCAATACTTTTCTGTTCAGGTATCAGGTACTTCCCGATGATACAGATAAGGATGGTATCAAATTATCATCAACGATAATTGTAAACAACGCTATACTAAAAGATGATGTGGGTAACCAGTCATCAACCATCTTGAATAATATCGGCGGCATGTCGGGAATACGGATAAACCCTTTAACCGCTGCCATCAACCGCATCCTTCTTCCTGCCAATGCCCTCTATAAAGCCGGAGACACTTTATATTTTTTGACCGGTTATAATGAAAGGGTACTGGTAACAACCGGAAACGGTATCCCATATATTCGTTTTACAGCAGGCAAATCAAGCAAACAGGCTTTTTATAAAAATGGTTCGGGAACAGATCTATTATTATTCACCTATATCGTGCAGTCGGGAGATGAAGATACCGATGGAATAAAAATGAATACAACGATCACATTGAATAACGGTCTGATCACGGATACACTAAACAATAATGCTCCTGTAAGTTTCACACTACCCGATAATGCAAATGGCATCAGGCTTGATGGAATAGCACCAGTACCAAACAGTATAACCGTAAAGACAACAGGAATGTATAAAGTCAACGATAGCATCCATATTGATCTGGGCTTTTCTGAAAATGTAAGGCTGGTTTCGGAGCGGGATACCCCGTTCATACAAGTGACGATTGGCTCGTTGAATAAAATCATTCCTTATGTATCAGGATCGGGTACCCAGCATTTATTATTCAGGTATATTGTACAGGAAGGAACGCTTGATAAAAATGGCATTAAAGCCGGGTCGGTATTGATCAATAATAAGAGCATAAGTGATAGCGCAGGAAATATAGCTGCTTCTTCCATAAAAAATTCAGGAGTGTTGCATGATGTTTTTGTGGACGGTATTTCTCCGGTATATGAAAATCCGCAAACAGACACCATCCGGATCTGCGAGAACAGTGAGACTGTTTCCATCAATCACTATTTTACGGTTTCCGATCCGGAAACAAATGAAATACTGAACTGGAAAATAATTACCGGAACCCGTTCAGGAAGTTTAGAGACCCTCGCGTGTTCGGCAAGTGCCAATGGAAAAACGGTCATACCAAATTGTTTCACTTATACAGTTTTCAAAAACACAATCAGCACAGACAGTCTGGTGATGGCAGTATCAGACAGTATTTACTCCATTCAAAAGAAACTGATCATTGACATACAGCCCTCCATAAAAAATAATGTGATCAGCAATGACCAGGTTATCTGTGCGGGACAGGCTCCGGCTGAAATATCTGGCAAAGATCTTTCCGGAGGTAACGGAATCTATCGTTACCAATGGGAAGCCTCTTTATCCGACACCTCACATTTCACTAAAGCAACAGGAAATAATACATCAGCAGCTTATTCGTCCCCTCCTATCAGTACCAGTAGTTGGTTCAGAAGAAAAGTTGTTTCTGGTGCCTGTTCTGACAATTCTTTACCGATGAATGTTTTGGTTGTAAAAAATGGCTTATGGCTGGGTAAAACCAGTAACTGGAATGATCCGCAAAACTGGTGCAATGCAAAAATTCCGGATTACAACACAGATGTTTTGATCTATCCCAATACCCTAAACAATCCTGTGATCAAAGATTCCGTAAAATGCGGTCAATTGATCCTGGCAGATAATACGAAACTACTCATCACCGGTGTATTAAAGATCACAGGTAATATTCTTACTCCTACTGCATCATTTGATGCAGACAGTGGCACCATTGTTTTATCCGGAACCGCACAACAAACTATTTCGGGGAATTCATTTTCCGGCCACCGGATAAAGAAATTGATCATCAACAACAATAAGGATGTTCAACTGCTGGATTCACTGGTTATTTCAGGAATGCTACTCATGAACAGCGGCAGTTTGCAAACGAATAACCAATTGTATTTGCGTAACGGTTCCGGAATAGGTTCCTCTGCAACAGGTACTACCATTTCAGGAAAAGTATTCATTGAACACCTTCTAAAGGGAGGAAAAAGAAGTTTCCATTTGTTGGGTAATCCATTTCGGAATGATCTGGGATTGCAAATGATCAGAGACAGTCTGGATATCACCGGGGAAGCGGGAATGCTCAACGGATTTACTCCTACCGCAACAAATCAGCCATCCGCATTCAGACATAATCCTTTTGATGGTAATGACTCATCAGGGGTTGATGCAGGGTGGGTTCCTTTTACACATACCAATGGCGCCAATGATAATGTATGGAAGAAAAATACCGGTATACGCATACTGATGAGAGGCAGGCCCGGACAGGGTTTAGACGGAACACCCGCAGGTAACGGAACTGCCGGAACTTATTTACCACAACCGGTAACTTTGAAAATTTCCGGAGAGATCAATACCGGTGATCAGGAGATCATTTTGAATAAAGACAAATATGCAGGTTATAATATAGTGGCCAATCCCTATGCTTCAAATGTTGATCTTGCAAATATCTCACGTGGCAATAATATAGGAATGCATTATTGGATATGGGATCCCAATCAAGGGAAAAAAGGTGGATATAGCAGTATCCCTTTCAGATCGAAATTTATACTCCCCAGCTTTGGTTCATTCATAGTGAGAGTAAACAATACCATAAACAATACGCTGTTGTTCACAGAAAACGCTAAAACGGAAGAAGCGGCAACCGATGGTTTACCGTTAACGGATATAGATGACGCTTTTCATCTTGAACTAAGACTGGAAACAGACAGTATTTTATGGGATAGAATCATTTTACTTGCAGTAGACAGTGCCAGAATAGGTTTCGATAAAAATGATGCAGAAAAATTTATCAACCCGGATGGGAATTTTTATAGTATCAGTGGAGATCAACGAAAATTAGCAACTGACGCGAGGCCGATCAATAATGAATCAACCATTAAACTTGGAGTTCAGTCTGATAATCCCGGAGTATTCTCGATAAGGGTTGCTAAAATGGCTTTGCCTGCTTCCAATCAACTGATGTTGCACGACAGATACCTGAACAAATGGATGCATCTGGAAAAAGACAGTATTTATTCATTTACGACAACAACCGATACGATGAGCAGCGGAAATCAACGCTTTGAGATCATTTCACAAAAGAAACAGAAGGACTCCTTGAATATTAGCACAGGCAGTATAATCATAAAACTGAATCCAATTCCTGCTAAAGAGCAGGTACTGGTAAAGTTCCGTGCAACAGAACCCGGAAATACAAGTATCCGTTTATTGAGCTTATCCGGAATACCGATGAAAAATGTTTCATTGGGCATACAGAAAGATGGACAGGTGAACATTCCGGTTGGTGGATTATTAAAAGGGATCTATCTGCTGGAAATAAAATGCGGGGATCAGGTGAGCACCCAAAAGATAATTAAGGACTGAAAATGTAAAGCCGCAGGCTCACAGATTGTAATCTGCGAATCTGCAGCTAAAAAAATACAATCAGGTCTTAGATCTTATACATCCAGCCATGCGTATCTGCCGCCCTTCCATCACGGATAGCCGTTAAACGGGCTTTCACTTCTACTGCAACGGTTGCTGTATCTGTATCAAAATGCATGGTGTAATCCTTATAACGCAGTTCTTTAATCATAGAAATAACAGCGGCAGTGCCTGTTCCGAATACTTCACGGAGCTGGCCGGCCTTATACGTATCCATCAATTCATCTATGGTGATCTTTCTTTCTTCTACATGCAGGCCCATTTCGTTCAACATCACAATCACACTGTCGCGGGTTACGCCGGCCAGAATGGTTCCGTCTTCGAGAGAAGGCGTAACTGCTGTATTACCGATAATGAAGAATACGTTCATGGTACCCACTTCCTGAAGGTATTTATGTTCAAAAGCATCCGTCCATAAAACCTGGTCGTAGCCCTGTTTTTTGGCTAATGCGGTTGGCAGCATACTGGCACCATAGTTACCGGCATTTTTTGAAAAACCAACTCCACCCGGAGCTGCCCGGGTATATTTTTCTTCCACATAGATCTTCATCGGTGCAGCGTAATAAGGACCTGTTGGGCTGAGGATGATCATGAACTTATAGGTTTCGGAAGGTTTTACACCTACTACTGGGTCTGAAGAGAACATAAATGGCCTGATATAGAGGGAATGATCGGGCAAAGAAGGGATCCAGCTCTTATCCAGTTCTATCAGCATACGCATTCCTTCAATAAAGATCTCTTCAGGAACAGTAGGCATACACATGCGCTCAGCAGAGATATTGAAACGGCGGAAATTATCAAACGGGCGGAAGATGAAAGCTTCTCCTGCTTCATTTTTATAGGCTTTGATCCCTTCAAAAATAGCCTGGCCGTAATGCAGGGCTGCTGTTGAAGGCTCCATTAGCAGCGGCTGGTAAGGTTTGATTTCAATATTCTTCCACTCGCCATCTTCATAATCTGCTTCCAACATATGATCTGTGAAATAACGCCCAAAAGGGAGGTTCTCCAATGTCATTTCCTTTAACTTGCTCGTCTCAACTTTTGTGACGTTTATGCCCGCTGCTGCTACCATAGTTTTATATTTGACGCAAATAAACAAAAAAATCAAAAGCTAACAATCGTTAATATTACCAACGGAATGAATTCAGAAGATCAAGTGTTACCCGGATTTGTGTTGGCTGACCTTTTCAGGAGCAGCCTAGTGATGGTGGAGGGTGAGCCCAAATTGCTGAAGGAACAACCCAAAACGGTCATAACAAATACTGAACGCCAATGGTATCTGGGCAGCAATTTACGAAAAATCACGCTTTTGGTGAATGAAAAAGAGGCAGTGTACCTGGCAGACGACTCTTTACAGTTCCTTTCCTCCATATTGGGGGCCTGTAAACTTAACCTAGGTGATGTGGCCATTGTAAATTATCATAACGACCCGGTAAACTATCCTTTTCTCAAAGAAAAACTGGTTCCTAACCACTTGATACTCTTTGGTGTTACGGCAAATGAGATCCAGTTGCCTTTTATGGTTCCGTATTACCAGGTACAGAAACATGATAACCGATCTTTTTTACTGGCACCTGCATTAGATACTATGCTTGGAACCAGTCAGGAAGCCAAACTGGAAAAAAGTAAACTCTGGCTTTCTCTGAAATCGATGTTTGGCATTTAGGAGTTGATCGCATGACAGCAAAAATATTTATAGAAACAGACCGCCTGGTACTGAGAGATTGGATCTCTTCTGATCAGGCTTTGTATATAGATATGAATCAGGATGAATCGGTCATGGAATTTTTCCCCTCTGTTGTAACAGCTGAACAAAGCCTTACGCATATAGAAAGGATCCGTGAATTGATAAATGGGGCCGGCTATGGCTTATTTGCAGTTGAGCGAAAAGAAGACAATGCTTTTATCGGTTTCACCGGTTTCTCTCATCCACGTTTCAAAGCTACATTCACTCCTTGTGTAGAAATTGGTTGGCGGTTAGCGAGTAATTACTGGAACAAAGGATATGCAACAGAAGCAGCCAAAGCCTGTATTGATTTTGGCTTTGAAAAAATGCAATGGAAAGATATTTATTCATTTACTTCCGTATTGAATACCCGTTCAGAGAACGTGATGAAAAAGATAGGGATGCAGAAAGAAGGAGAATTTGATCATCCATTATTAGATGACAGTGATCCACTTCAAAAACATGTACTGTATAAAATTTCTCAAACAAGATAACCATGAAGACTACCCTGATCTTTGCCACCAATAACCAGCATAAAGTAGATGAGATCCGGTCTGTGATCGGTGATCAGTTTGAGATCATCACCTTACAGGAAGCAGGTATAAACATTGATATTCCGGAACCGCATGATACACTGGAAGCCAATGCTACAGAAAAATCACATACCATTCATCAGCTTACGCAAAAGAACTGTTTTAGTGAAGACACCGGTCTGGAAGTAGCTGCCTTGAATGGTGAGCCCGGAGTTAAAAGTGCACGGTATGCAGGTGATGGCAGAGATTTTCAAAGGAATATTGATAAACTTTTAGAGAATCTACAGGAAAAACCCAATCGCAGTGCCCGCTTCCGAACGGTGATCTCATTGATACTGGATAACAAAGAATATTTTTTTGAGGGTGTTTGTGAGGGACAGATCCTGACAGAACAGAGTGGTAAAAGCGGTTTTGGTTATGACCCGGTTTTTATACCTACAGGCGGCGATAAAAGTTTTGCAGACATGCGTATGGAAGAAAAAAATGTATTCAGTCACCGCCAGAAAGCCGTTACAAAATTGCTCAACTTTCTAACCTCTCAAAGATCATGAACCGTGTTAAAATAATACTTCCCGAAAAATTCGCGTTCTCAACCCTGCTTACTATCCGAGTTACAGACCTGAATTATGGAGGGCATGTTGGCAATGACACCTTTCTGTCATTGATACAGGAAGCCCGCCAGCAATTCCTGCTTTCGCATGGTTATGAAGAACTATCGATCGCCGGTGTGGGTTTGATCATTGCAGATGCTTCTATTGAATTCAAACGTGAATTGAATTATGGAAACAAGGTGAAGATCTCGGTGACTGTTGCAGATTTTGATAAATTAGGTTTTGATCTTTTCTATAAACTCGAAGTGATCCTTGGCAATGAAACAGTTTTAGCAGGAAGAGCTAAGACCGGGATGCTTTGTTATGATTACGTGCAAAAGAAAAAAGTGAATGTACCTGAGGAAGTAATCAAAAAATTATCGGCTTAATCAAACCTTAGAAACCAACCGTGCCTTTATGTGGATATTTTTTTCACGCAGAGGCGCAAAGGCGCGGCTTAAGTAGTAATCCATGGATAAGCATTTGATTTATGGATATTCAGTGTTTTTGAATCCAATATATCATGCGTCACTTATCATTCATACTCATATTCAGTCTTCAGATGCTTGCCTGTAGAAGCAAGCTACCGGTCCCGGATCTAGATATACAAGAAGTTATTGCCAGATGTATCATGGAAACCCCCGGCAAAGGCGATACAGTGAGATATTATTATAAATTAAGACCTTTTATGCCTGATTTTGATAAGCCAGAGAAGGTTAAAAAGTATAATGACAGTATTAAATTCGAATTAGATACAGCAGCCGTTTATCTACTGATGAATGACAGTCTTGATCATGTTTACAATGATGACAAAGTTTATCTTAAGACATATATCCATCAGTACAATCGTGACATAGAAAAGCTTTCTTCAGATACGTTAAATCAAGACTTATCTCTTCCTGCTGAGACTATTGATGTAGGTGATCTGGAGAAAAGGATTCAATTCCCCATAAAAACAAAGGAGCAAGGGATCAATGACAGACTAAGAATTACAGGAAGATTCTATTTTTCAAACCCCGTTTTTAATGCTACAAAAACGAAAGGAGCTATACACATGAATTTCTTTATTACAAGACATATAGGTTATGGAGAAATATTTTTATTGGAAAAGACCGGAAGTTCATGGAAGGTCATGAAACGCGAAAGAACCTGGATATCCTGAATCACTAACTATTCCAGATCCGCCAACTTTCTTCTGCCTGCAATACGAGCATTTCCTGACCGTTTTGTGTTGTGGCACCCCGGGCCTTCCCTTTTGCCAAAAAATTCGTTTCAGCCGGGTTATAAATAAGATCGTAGAGATGGTGTTGGGGTGTTAAGAATTCGTAAGGAATATGCGGATAGAAATCAATATCCGGATACATACCTAAGGGAGTGGTATTAACGATGAGCTGATGTACGAGGATCATCTCTTTATCTACCTGCTCATAAGAAACAGACTTATCGCTGGCTTTTCTGGAAACGAATTGAATGGCGATACCCAGTTTTTGCAAAACATATTCCACCGCTGCAGAAGAGCCGCCTGTACCGAGTACCAATGCCGCTTTATGATGTGGCTTCAGAAAAGGTTTCAGCGATTGTTCAAAACCCACCACATCCGTATTGTGCCCGGTAATTTTATTACCATGAATATGAATACAGTTACAGGCGCCGATCTTTTTTACTACATCGGTGGTCTCTGTAACATAGTCCAATACCATTTTTTTATACGGTATGGTCACATTCAACCCAAAAAGATCAATTTGATTTTCAAGTAATGGCCCCAGTTCTTTCATCTCTTTCAGAGAGAAATTGGAGTACATACAATCGGGCAGGCCCAAGGCTTCAAACTTCTCTGTAAAATACTTCTGAGAGAAGGAGTGGGTCAACGGGTAACCAATCAGTCCATACCTACGCATGGTGTTACTTTTTATCCAGATACAACTCGAAGGTGTCGCCTCTTAAACCAATTCGCATAGCCTCCAGTGGTATCACTTCGTTCGGAGCAATATTGCCAAGGTTTACATTACAGCCTATCAATTCTAAAAAATATAATTGTTGTGCTTTCTGGGGTGCTTCCCAGATAATTTTTTCTGCCGGGATCTGAGTTAAGATCTCCTGCACCAATCCTTCTCTTACCTCACCACTGCCGCGATAGATACCAACATTACCGGCTTCTCTTGCTTCTGCGATCACATAAGACGCCCCTGCTTCCAGTTCTGCACGCATCAGTTCGATCCACTTATAGGGAGGGATGATATGTGCGGCATCTTTACTGCCCACTTCACTCAAAACAGTAGCATGTTTGGTCAGTTTTTCTATATACCCGCATTTTTCTGCGTGGGGAATGCTGATGGATCCATCACTTACTTCCACATAGCTGATACCATAATCTTTACAAACGGCTATATAATCATCAAACTGATTACGCACCAGAAATGCTTCAAACAAAGTACCTCCAAAATAAATAGGCATACCGTAGGATTGGTACACTTCTATTTTCTGGCGCAGATTGGGGGTTACATACGAGGTACCAAAACCCAGCTTTACCACATCTGTATGCGGACCGCTCACACTCATAAAATCATGCACCTCATTAATGCTAAGCCCTTTGTCCATTACCATCGTTAATCCGTGGGTTCTGGGTTTTGCTGTGCGCTCGGGTATCTGGGTAAGATTAAAATTCATCGTTAGTATTTCCTTTTGTAGAGCAAAAATAAGTTAATCGCACGACTTGCATTAACATGAGTTGTAAAGGAGCAGAAAAAAGTATCAGATCTTCTTCCCTTTTTTGTAGCGGGCCACAATATCAACCACCTGGTTGTTTTGCAGGATAGAAGGGTTGAGTTCTATGAATTTCTTGAGCATTTTGGGTGCTTTTTCCATGGCCATCTCCAGTTTCAGCAAGGCATCTTTGGTTTTACCCAGAGAAAACAGGATGGTGCTGTAATAAAACAGGAATACTGGTTTACCATCGGTAGCTTTCATAGCTGCTACACATTGTTCTATAGCTTCATCAAATACTTCTGCTTTGATCAGGCAACGGATCAGGGCCTCCCATCCGGCCACATTTTTGGTCTTATGCCTTACCACCATACTAAAATACTGGATGGCATCTTTGTACTGGTTCAGGTTCATTTTACATTCGCCCATGGCCAGGTTATATTCAGGAATAGTGCGCTGTATACGCATGGCATTCTCCAGTTGTTTTACGGCGCTCTGCCATTGTTCTTCCAGCATATAGGTTACAGCAATCTTATAGTGGAGTTTACTATCATCGGGATTCAGGTGTACTGCTTTCTTATAATGAAATCTTGCCTGTGCATAATTACCCATGCGATGGAAACAGTGTCCGATAGCTTCATAGATCACATCTTCCGGACGTGTGAGTTCCAATACTTTTTCCAAAACCTCAATAGCTTCCTTGTATTTTCTTAAACGCAGGTAAGCATCACCCATATTACGGTATGCATAATCGAATTTTTCATCTATCGCAACAGCGTATTGGTAGGCGTCAATTGATTTTTCGTAAAGTTTTAATCCCTGGTAAGCAGCAGCCAGGTTAAACCAGGCCAGTTCGCTGAATGGGAAATCTTCAATGATTCGTTGGTGCAGACGGATACTTTCTTCGTTGCGGCCGGTAAAATCTGTCCAGAAGCAGATCTTATATAATGCTTCTTCATTATTGGGTTCCTCTTCTAGAATCAGTTTGAGGCAATCAAAAACCTTGTCAAATTCTTCATAATCATCATATACATCAGCCAACTCAAACAAAAGGTCTATCCGCTCCTCTCCTTCAAATAATTGGAGGGCAGCCTGCAATAATTCTACTGCCTGTGCCTGTTGATCCAGTGCCAGATAGGCATCTGTTTTTAAAATATAGAGATTTACATCGCTGCTATCATATAACTCCGCCATTTCCAGTACTTCCAGCGCCTCAGTATATTTCCGGCCGGCCAGCAACAGATCTGCCTTCTTGATCATTAACTGGGAAGAGTATGGGAATTGAGACAATCCAATCTCAGAAGCTTCCAACGCTTCGGGCAGGTCGTCTTTTTCGTCAAAGTGGTCAATAATACGCTCGAAAGCGTCTTCCTCCAAAAAAGTGTGGGAACGCCCGTTTTTGAGGTTCGAGTATTGTTTGAGTAGTTCTTTTAGCTCTTCGCGGTCTTCGCGGTACGGATTTTCTCGCATGGGCTATTAGGTTTATACAATTTAGGACTAAAAAGCGATTATTTTTTGTGCCGACCGTAACTTTTTGGACTTATTAACGTATAGTTAATAAAATCAGAATTGTGTATTTATTAATAAACACTTATTTTTGAACCAAATGAACACAAGACAGTATATAAAAAAAGCCTCATTTGTTGCCCTTCTTGCGATGGGTATACAGGTAGCTTATGCTGCGTTTTCATTTACGGGTATTGCTGATGAGAAGACAAAGACAAGCAAATATTCATTAAAAAACCTGAGTACTTTAGCTCACAAAGGTTTATCCTTTTCTTCATTGAAATCAAGCCTGCAGTTCAAAGGCACCCAATTATCAAAAGACGCACAAGGCAATGCAGAAATGAATTCCATGCTCCGTTATGATAATGGGAATACCACGTATATCTACCCTTATAAGTTCAAAGTAAAGGCGCCAAAGTTTAAAACGCCTGCTCCTGTTCAGAACTAATTCAACAATCTGTAACCGCTGGTTGGAATATCAAATCTGGATGCCTGTACCGGGCTGAGGTTAATTTTTGTGGCGGTATACCTGATTCTCTTGCTTTCCGCTTCCTGTGATTCAAACTCCATCACAAACCCCGGAATATCTTTAAACTGGTACTCAAATTCTTTTACAGAAGGCACAATTGCCGTAGCATAGAATAAAGTAAAAGCGCTGCCATCCTTTAACTGGATCACTGCTTTCTTACACTCATATCCCAGAATGGTCTTGGTTTCATTGTTTGCCAGAGAAACCGTCATCCCTTCATATTTCTTATTCTCTGCTGCCCAAGTTTTCGCATCCATCTTTGTCATGAACTTGTTATTCCCAAACTCACGAAGTATCACCGCGCTGCCTGTTGTTTTGCTGTAGAGAAGCGATTGTATAAAAGAAGGGCTCACCAGATCCGTGCGGCTTTCATTACCACGTATATATACCGTTTTGGTACTGGCTTTCAATGATTCATTTACATCCTTATTACTCGTCTCATCCGCACTGATCGCATAGGTAACCGTACAATCAGCTACTACCCGGCCCTGAGACATGGCAGTAACAAACATGAGCAGTGACACAGTAATGGATAGAAATATTTTCATAAGAAGCGGTTGAGTTATTTTGGAATTGGGAAATTTGGAAATTGGGAAATTGGGATTGACGTTCAATTTCCCAATTTCCCAATTCCATCCCGGCTCAGCCGGGACCCAATATTCTTCTATTTCTTATTCGTCTTGTCTTTCAGATCCTGCAGTTTCTTCTGGCTATCCATCATTTGGTCGTAACGCTCCTGCCATTTACTTTTCTTTTTAGGGGCTTTACGTTTCTCGTCTATTTTGGCCAGGATCTTATCGTGATCAATGATATAGTTCTGTATAACAAATTGCAGGCCTAAAGTGATCACGTTAGACACAGTGTAATACCATGTTAAGGCCGAAGGCAATTTATTAAAGATGAACAATAACATGAAAGGGAAAATGTACGGCATGTATTTCAACGCAGGATTATCCTGGGTTGGGGTCATGCTCATATTATAGATAGAGATCAGGAAACTGGTCAATACCGCTGTAATGGTAAATAAGCTAATGTGATCTCCAAAAGCCGGGATGGTAAAGGGTAAATGAGCAATCGAATCATAAGAAGAGAGATCCGGGCTCCATAAAAAGGATTGTCCCCTCAGCGCAATATTTGAGTTGAAGAAACTATACAAGGCAAAGAAGATAGGGATCTGAAGCAACGCCGGGATACAGCCTCCTAGTGGGTTCACACCGGCTTCTCTGAAGAGCTTCATCTGCTCCATCGCAAAACCCTGCTGATCTGCTCCGAATTTCTTTTTCAGGCCATCCAGTTCCGGGCGTAATACTTTCATCTTGGCACCACTCAAATAACTGGTATAGGTTAATGGAGCTGTTACCAGTCTGATGAACAAAGTCAGTAATAATACCACCCATCCGAAGTTCTTTACAAATTTTGCAAAGAAATCAAACACACTCATGATGATGTATTTGTTGATCGGGCGTACAAAAGAATACATATCACGACCCAGGTTCACGATCTTATCCATTTCGGGAGCCTGTTTCTTTAAGATATTGTAATCACTCGGTCCAAAATATAACTGGAAGGGCACACTCACTGAAGCGCTAACTGGTAATTTTACCTGCAGGCTTGCATCAGAAGTTGCCAGTCCGTTACTTGAATCTGTTTTACGCATCCAGTTTACCTGGCCACTGGCAAAACTGTTCCTGGCGATCAGCGTAGCATTAAAGAACTGCTGAACCACACTTACCCATTGTACAGGTTTTTCAAATTTTCTTTCATTCTTGGCAGAGATATAATCAAACTCATTGCCTTCTGAGAAACAGATATTCGACATCTGTCTTTCATACGCAGCTGTTTTCTCCTGTTGAAAGGTAGCGGCTTCCCATTTTACGTTCAGTTGTCCCTGAGTAAGTAATTTATCCGCTCCGGTCATATTCACATTCCAGTCGATCATATACTCATCCGGCTTAATGGTGTACTGGTGTGTAACACTTTGTCCGCCGGGGGCCGATAAAGTAAAGTTCAGTACCTGTATACCATCCGGCTGTTTAACCGGCTCTGATGCTGCAAAGAACAGGTTGGTGGATTGTGAGGATTGATTGGCTGATGTATTGATACTATATCCTATCCGGCTGTTCTCAGACAGAACCACTTCTTTACCGGTTGCAGATGCTTTGTAATTTTTGAGCTGTACACTCTTCACCTGACCACCTTTATTGGTAAAGGTTACTTTCATCACATTATTCTCAATGGTGATCAGTTGTTCGGTGCCAATGGCAGCCGTTGTAAAATCGCCGGCAGAAGAAATCCTTACGGCAGAATCTCTTTTGATAGAATCGATTTTAGCAGCGATCGTATCCTGAGCAGTTAAACGTAAAGCAGCTACCCTGCGCAAAGAATCTTCCTGCCTTTGCTTGATAGCCTGCAGTTGATTTTGCTCTTTATTGCTGTACCAGAAATAAGCAAAAAATAAAAGTCCCAGTAACACAAACCCAATGACCGTATTCTTGTCCGTCTTCATAAAAGATTTTATTGAGCGGCAAAGGTAGTATTTGGAACGAAGATTAGCACCCGAAAAGCGGAACCCGTTAAAATACCCATAAAACCCCTGATAGACGGTAAAATTCCGGTTTTTCGTCGTTTCTTTAGGCTTCCTCACTTCAACCAAAGGATATTTCCAACTTCTACCCATTTACTGGCTTCTAAACCTTTGTTATGCAGGACAATACCCAAGCTATTTCCCGAAGGGAATCGTATACCCCTACCCGCTGGACCCGTTTTTTATGGTGGCTTTCTACCGCTGAGCCCGAAATACTGGCAGATTGTATGATCGACCGGAACCGGTATGCCATTATAGGGATGACCGTATTGGGCACCTGGTCGTTTGCCACGCTTGCCTGGACCTATTTTTTCAGTACGGTAGTGGATAATGGGGTAATCGCAGTTTTGCTGGGATTATTTATGGGCGGGATCATTTTAACCATCGACCGGGCCCTGATTAAAGGAATCAGTAAACAGCAAAAGAACAGATGGTTACCCTTGCTATTCAGGGGAGTCTTGGCGGGTGTGATCGGCATTTTTATGGCACAGCCGGCGTTGCTATATCTGTTCAATAAGGAAATTCATGTACAGATCTCTATCGATAATGAACAGCGGAAAAAGGATAAACGACAAAAACAGGATTCGGCCTGGTATTCTCAAAAAGCGCCTTTACTGCAGAAAAGAAAAGAAATGCAGCAACAGCTGGATGACAGGTATGCAGAAGTATCTGCCGCAAGAGAATCGTTCATCCGTGAAACAGATGGTACCGGCGGGAGCAAGAAGATCGGTTTAAAAGATATAGCACAGGCCAAACAAAGGGAATACCTGAAACTGGAAACTGATTATCAGCAACAAAGAAATGGCTTACTTCCCCGGATACAAGAAACCGACAGTTTACTGAGACTGGCAGATGCAGCCATCCAAAAAGAGCAAAGTACTTTTGAAGCATTATTGAATGATGGTTTCATTACCAGAATTGAAGCGTTGAACCATCTGGTTGAGCAAAACAGATCGGTAGCCTATCGTTATTATCTGTTAGTGATCATCCTTCTGTTGATCGAATTACTGCCGGTGATCTCAAAATCTATGTTACCGGAAGGTACCTATGAGGAGAAAGTAAAGTTGCGTGAAAAAATAGAAAAGGAACTAAGCAGAAGGAACCACGAAAGAGAATTGGCCTTACAGGAGTTATATAACCAAAGTTCTTTTGAACAGGATGCAGATTTTATCAGGAACTTCATTGCGGAATCCGGGGAAAACAAAAAGAGAAAGATGAAAACCCGATTACAGGAATGGGAAGAAGAGAATGGCGGGTTTGATGATTTGTGGAATGAAATGAAAGCAGGTTATCTATCCAAACAGGAAAACTAAGTGTTTCATTATTTCATGCGACATTAACCTCATTGGTCTTTTTAATTACCGTATGAATGACTTCATCAATTCTGCCAACTTCGGTCTTCATGAGAGAAATCAGATTTTTCACCTGTAGATCTTTGATTTCAGGTGTCTGATCCATTAACAGATCGATGAGTCCCATAATGTTTGATAGCGGTGCACGTAATAAATGTGATTCGGTAAATACGATCTCTTTCAAAGTTTTGGTATATTCCAGATTAGACAGTTCGGCATTTTTTCGTTCCGTAATATCTGTTCTGATCATCGAAACACCCATGATCTTATGGTCATCATTCCTTACCGGAATCAGAAGTATATGATACCACCTGTTACTATTAATCCCCGGTAGTTCTAATTCAACTTCAATTTTTTTACCTTGTAAAGCACTGTAAAAATAATCGCTTATCAACGCTAAATTTCCCGGATTGATATATTGCCTGAAATCATCGCCGATATTCAATTCCTTATGTGTTGCTTGTTTTATTTTTTCAAGAGCGATGCTGTTGAAAAAAAGCACCTTGAAATCCTTATCCAGAAAAATATTACTTTCATAAGCGCTATTAATCAATGCCCTCAATTTTGACTCTTTCCTTACTAAAACGGCATTTGTCTGTTCCAATCTTTTCTCACCAGGCAAGTATAGAAATATGATACTTAAATAAATTAATAGT